>JABUSD010000362.1 GCA_021442845.1 Holdemanella sp. | reverse complement strand
ATTATTAATGGTTGTTATTGGATTCGTTGGATCTGTTGTTGGTTTAATCGGATAATAATTTTAAACTTCTAAAGCGAAGGGTTCGCCCTTCGCTTTTTTAAAAATGTATTATTAAAGTGAGGTGAATTCTATGAAAATGTCAAGACAGGAAAGAGAAGCGTTATCGCTTGAGATTCAACAGGAAAATGAAATGGTTCGTCGCTTAGGTGCCTGGGTTCGTGGTGGAGCTATCGCAACCTTAGTATTTGGGTTGTTGACTTACTGGGGATGGTCAGGAATGATTGACCCATTACTTCCTAAGATTCCGATGTCTGTCCGTAATGTAATCAAATGGATAGCTGTCGTTGCGCTTGTAATTTCTGCAATTTTTACGGTTCTTTGTTTCTTATCTCACCGTAATGGGAAAAAGAGTGTTATTAAAAAAATTGACAATTTTAAGAATAATAAATAGAATTGCCTATAATACAGAGGAAGACCTTAATGGTCTTTTTTTATAAACAAAATACTCCATAATTGGTAAATATTTCACATTATTTCACATCTATAATTTATATTTAATACGGAATTGATTCATATACTATAAGTGAGCTTAAATAAAGAAGCTCAACTTCATAATCAAATTCCCTTTCTTAAACATTCCCGAATAAGGTCCGGCTAACGGACCTTATTCATTTTATATATAAACAGTAAGATTGTTTGATTCGTTATAGAATGTAAACAAAATACACCATAATTGGTAAATATTTCACATTATTTCACATATGTAATTTATATTTGATACGGAATTAATTCATATACTATAAGCGAGTTAAAAAGTAACTCAACTTCATAATTAAATTCCCTTTCTTAAACATTCTCGAATAAGGTCCGTTTTACGGGCCTTATTCATTTTATAACCATTTATTGTATAATAAGATATAGAGGTTGATTTCTATAATTTGCCTGATGTATTATAGACTAGCTGGATGTTGGAGGAGAGTTATGCGTATTGGATTGTTTACAGATTCATATCTGCCAGATATAAACGGTGTTGTGTCAAGTGTACAGACATTGAAGGAAGCTCTTGAAAGACAGGGACATACTGTTTTTATTGTGACAAATCATATTGGACTTAAAGTTGTCATGGAAGATGATATATTACGCCTTCCTGGATTTGAATTAAAAAGGTTTTACGGATATAAAATGTCAAGTCCAATCCAGTTTACAGCCATTGAATATGTGACAAAGATGAATCTGGATATTATCCATGTGCAGACAGAGGCAGGAGTAGGAACGTTTGGCCGTTATATGGGATATAGTCTACATATTCCGGTTGTATATACATACCATACGATGTATGAGGATTATACGCATTATTTAAATCCGTTAGACATTAATATGGTATCATCCGCTGAAAAGACAGTGATTCGTACCGCTTCACGTATATGGGCAAACAGCGCAGCTGCGGTCATTGCCCCTAGCGAAAAGACAAAACATGCATTACAGGAATATGGTGTTTTATCACCTATTTATGTTGTACCTACAGGACTGGATTTATCTGAATTTGATACAAATAAACTGGATAAGGATAAAGTAAAATCTATTCGTTCCCGTCTGCATTTAAGTGAAGACGATCATGTGGCTGTCTTTGTCGGTCGTATCGCAAAGGAAAAGGCAATTGATATCCCAATTCGGACGCTGACAAAAAGTGAAGACAAGAATTTACATCTTGTCATTGTGGGTGGTGGAACGGACGAAGGTTATTATAAACAAGTCACAAAAGAATGCAATTTAGAAGATAGAGTGCACTTTATTGGAAAAGTTCCAAAGAGCGAAGTGGCTTATTATTATGCTGCTTTTGACTGCTTTGTGTCTGCTTCTTTATCAGAAACACAAGGTATGACATATATTGAAGCGCTTGCCAGCGGTTTATTGATTTTTGGTAGAAGAGATGAAGTGTTAAAGGATTTGATTGAAGAAGGTAAGACAGGATATTACTTTGATGATGAACAGGAACTGGCTTATAAATTTAAACAATTCTTTGATAGAGATAAAGAGGAAAGAAGTAATCTTAGAACTGTCTGCATTGAGAAGACAGCCCTTTATCGAACTGACATTTTTGCATCTAAGGCATTAGCTGTCTATTATCAGACAATTGAAGACTACAAAAATTCCTATGTGATTGATCGTATTCAAACAACAGATGATTTCATGAAAATTACAGTATCGAGAGACTGTGATGGTAGAATTGAGAAATTTTTAGTTCCAATGGATGAATATTTTGAACGTAAGATGGAGATTGGACATCGATTGGATGCCTTTATGGTGGATAACTATGTAGAATCTCAAAGGTTCTATATTGCACTTCGTGTTGCCAAACAAAAAATTTATTCAGGGGATTATTCATCAAGACAGATATGGGAATATTGTAGATATACAATGAATCTGGAAGCGGAATCATGTGATTCTATTGTCCAGTCACTAAGAGATGCAAAGCTGATTAGTGATAGGAAGTATGCTCTTGAAAAAGCAGAATACTGGCAATCGATTGGAAAATCAAAAAATGATATTATTAGAAAACTTCAAAAGGTGGGAATATCAGAAGAATATATTCAATTGGCTGTGGATAGTTTGAATGAAGAAACAGAAATGAATAATGCCTTAAAGATGGCCATTCATTTAAAGAATAAGATTAAAGGACAGTCAAGCAACGTGCTTAGAAAGACTGTAATTAATAACCTTATTCAGAAGGGATATTCATTAGAGGTGGCTTATAAGATAGGAGAAGCCATTGAATTTGAATCGGATGAAGAGGATCTGCTGATTTCATTTAATAAGGCAAAACGCTTATATTCGCATTTTGCTGAACCAAAACGCACAGAAAGAATTCGAATCTATTGTATGCGAAAAGGATTTACAAAAGAGCAGATTAATGAATTATTAGAAGGGGAAAGAAATGATTTGTGATTATACAACAGAGGGAAAAGTTGAATTTACTGGATTGATTACAAAATGTGATAAGGGAAAAACCGCAAAGGGAACGCCGTATTTATCCATTGTATTAGAGGATGCCAGTGGAACCATTGACTGTAAATTCTGGAATTTAACCGATGAGCAGATTGACTTATATACAAATGGAATGATTGTTGATGTCTGTGGAGATATCATTATCCATAGAAATGCGATTCAGTTACGGATTCGTACAATGAAGGTGAATGAAGAAGCTAATATTGTGGATTATGTTAGAAGAAGCGCACTTCCTAGGGAAGAAATGGAAAAAGAAGTTGACAGCTTTATGGCAATGGTGGATGATGAAGCTCTATTTGCCCTTACACAGACAATTCTAGATGATGTAAAAGAAGAATTTTATACATATACAGCAGCTACAAAGAATCATCATAACTTTGTGGGTGGATTAGCACAACATTCAATTTATATGACAAGAATGGCATTACAGATTCAATCTTTATATCCATGGCTGGATAAGGATTTACTAATTTGCGGATGCCTGCTTCACGATATTGGAAAAATAGAGGAATTATCCTCGCCAGTACTTCCTGAATATACAAATGAAGGAAACTTGATTGGACATATTTCCTTGATTGGAAATCGTGTAGATCGTACAGCCTATAATCTAGGCATAGAAAAGGAAGAAAGCGTTCTTCTTTTAAAGCACATGGTGTTATCTCATCATGGAAAGACAGAGTTTGGATCTCCGGTTCTTCCAATGACACCAGAAGCAGAAGTATTATCCATTGTAGATAATATGGATGCCCGTTTATTTATGATGAAGGCAAGTCTTGATACGACACAACCAGGTGCGTTTGGACCTAGAATCTTTGCCTTGGAAAATAGAATGATTTATAAGAGAAAGGATAAAGAATGAAAGTAGGTTTTATATCTCTAGGCTGCTGTAAGAATCTTGTTGATTCAGAGCAGATTATGGGAATGTTGAAGGAAAATGGACATCAGCTTGTATCAAACCCTAGACAAGCGGAAGCTATTATTGTCAACACATGTGGATTTATCACATCTGCAAAAGAAGAATCGATTAATACCATTTTTGAAATGGCTGAATATAAAGAAAAGAATCTAAAGAAGCTGATTGTATGCGGCTGTCTTGCCCAAAGATATCAGAAAGTATTAGAAGAGGAAATGCCAGAGGTAGATGCTGTTATTCCTATTCGTGATTATAATGAATTATCAACTCGATTGCAGATGGAACTAGGCGGTGATAATAATGTGTACTATGGAAAAAACAGATTGTTATCAGGTAACCCATGGAGTGCTTACTGCAAAATCAGTGATGGATGTTCTAACCACTGTACATATTGTGCAATTCCTTTAATTCGAGGAGATCAGATTAGCAAGACAATTGAAGAGGTTGTCGAAGAAGTAAAAGATCTTGTTTCTAAGGGAATTAAGGAAGTGACATTGATTGCACAGGATACGTCTAAATTTGGATTGGACAATTATGGCTCTTTAAAACTTGCGAATTTAATCCGTGAAGTGAATGATATTGAAGGATTGCATTGGATTCGTATCCTATATATGTATCCAGATGAAATTGAAGATGATGTGCTTCTTGCGATGAAGGAATGTGATAAGGTATTGCCATATTTTGATATTCCTATGCAGCATGCGAATAATCGCTTGTTGAAACTGATGAATCGCAGAGGAACAAAGGAAGATGTCATTCAACTTGTAAAGAAGATTCGTAGCATGTTTGAAAATCCTACACTTCGTACAACTGTTATTGTGGGATTTCCAACGGAAACAGAAACAGAATTTGAAGAATTGATTGAATTTATCCAGGAAATCAAATGGGATCGTTTAGGTGCTTTTACCTATTCAAAGGAAGAAGACACAGCTTCTTATACAATGGAACCGGAAGTAGATCAGGAAGATGCCAATCGTAGATTAGACATTCTTATGACATTACAGAAGGATATTTCATTACAATCCAATAAAGCAAAAATTGGAAGTGTAATCGAAGTTTTAGTTGAAGAAAAAGAAGGGTTGAAAAACCAATATCGTGGACGAAGTATGGCCGATGCACCGGATGAGGTCGATGGACAGGTTATCTTTAAATGCGATGAAGATTTAGAACTGGGAAGTTTTGTGCAGGTAGAAATTACCGACGCGAATGAATATGATTTGTTTGGAGTATGCAAAGGATAACAGGATTTAATGCCATTGTACATGGAGATGACAGAATACTAATTCTAGGGTCAATGCCAAGTGTAAAGAGTTTAGAAGATAACATGTATTATGCCAACAAAACAAATCGGTTCTGGCCAATGTTGTCAAATATTTATGGATTCCCTTATCAAACAATAAAGGATAAATATCAGTTGTTAGAGAAGGCGCATATTGCCTTATGGGATAGCTGTCATTCCTGTATACGAAAGGGTAGTATGGATTCAAATATAAAAGATGTCATTGTCAATGATATTCCATCATTGTTAGAAGCGAATCCATCCATTCAAAAGATACTCTTTAATGGAAGGGCAAGCTATCAGACATTTAAAAGATACTTTCCTGAAATTAAGATAGATATGGTTGTATGTCCATCTACATCGGCTGCTAACGCAAAGTTTAAGATGGAAGACCTGATTTCTATATATAAGGAGGCAGGATTATGAAATTATATTGGGCGAAGGTAAAAGAAGGGGCAAAAGTCCCAAGTAAAAGGGAAGAGGATGCAGGCTATGATTTATATCCATGTTTTGAAGAGGATTATCTGGAAATACCTGTGTTACACACAAAATTAGTTCCGTTAGGTGTCGCAAGTGCTTTTGATAAGCAATATGTCATGTTCCTAAAGGAAAGAGGATCTTCTGGAACAAAGGGCTTGGCACAGCGTTCCGGTGTGATTGACTCTGGATATAGAGGGGAATATATGGCACCTGTCACAAATGTAAATGATAAACCTATACGTATTGCCAAAAAAGAGGTTATAGATACATGGAGTGAAAAAGAAAAGTCACAGTATATCATCTATCCATATGAAAAGGCCATTTGTCAGGGAGTTTTATTAGTGATGCCACAACATGAATCCGAAGAAATAACATATGAGGATTTAATGAAGATGGAATCTAAAAGAGGTTCTGGAAGATTAGGAAGTTCAGGAAAATAAGGTACGGATTACCGTGCCTTTTTTAAATAGGGAGAATGTAGTATACTACAACCATGAATGTAGAACTATTGCTGGATGTTGTATTAGAAGCAGGAAAAATGCTGATAGAAAGCGGAGCGGAAATCTATCGTGTAGAAGAAACAATCAATCAGATCTGTAAGGGATTTGATGAGGTTGTTTTAGCGGAAAGCTATGTAACAACGACAGGTATTATGATTTCAATCAAAACAGGAGAAAAAACATATACTCGAATAGGTAGAGTCTATACGAGAAGTGTCAATCTGGAGATTGTTCATCGGATGAACGCTTTATCAAGAAAAGTGGAAAAAGAACATCTTACAGTGGATGAACTAGTAAGGGAAGTATATATAATCAAAAATAGCAAGCGATATTCCCCTTGGTTGATAACTCTGTTTGGTGGAATTGGAGCGGCAGCCTTTGCGCTGTTTTTTGATGGAAATGCATATGAGATTGGAGTCAGCTTTGTGATGGGACTGTTTGTTCGTATTACGGCAACCTTTTTATCCAATCATAAAGTCAATCCGTTTATCAATAATGTGCTATCCTCTGCATTAGCCGTCCTATTATCGCATTTTATTGCACGTTTTATGCCATGTGTCAGTGCGGAAATAGTAACGATTTCGTCGATTATGCTGCTTGTGCCAGGTCTTGCGATTACCAATGCGATTCGCGACACAATGTCTGGCGATTATGTATCGGGTATGGCAAGAGGAACGGAAGCCTTCATCATATCAGCTGCGATAGCCATAGGCGCTGCACTTGCCTTGGCGGGGGTACGATTATGGTAATTGTTGCGATAAAAGCTTTTATATCCAGTTTTCTGGCAAGCCTCGGATTTGGGGTGATAGATAATATTCATGGAAAGAAACTGCTTGGGGCAGGATTTGCTGGAGCCTGTGGAGGAATCATCTATAAGGTATGCCTATATTATGGATATGGTGAATATATATCTAATTTTTTAGGAGCTGTTGCTCTATCAATCTGTGCTGAGATAATGGCAAGAAAGATGAAGACTCCTGTAACAACGTTTATTGCGTGCGCTTTGATTCCACTTGTTCCAGGAGGAGGCTTGTTTAGAATGATGTCACAGGCTATGAAAGGGGAAACAAATACGGCGTTAAATACGCTTGTAGAGACATTATGCATTGCCAGTGTTCTTGCGATTGGAATACTGGTTGTATCCTCTATTTTTAAACGAATCGCATCTATACGAAAATAGGAGAAAATGTATGCCAGCTTTTTTCAAGGACTATAAGAATTTTCTAGGAACAGGAAAGACAAATGATGCCGGACAGACACTGGATGTATTTTTAGAGGAATACGATCCGTATAAATATAAGAATCCGTGTTCGACAGTCGATGTGGTCGTATTTTCCTATAAGGATAAACCGATAAGGGATACAGAATGGAAAGGTCTTCTAATTCAAAGAAAGAATCATCCATCCATTGGATATTGGGCTTTGCCTGGAGGCTTTGTAAATCTACATGAAAATCTAGAAGTATCTGCCCATAGAGAACTTGAAGAAGAAACCGGTGTAAAGGGCTTGTTGTTAGAACAGATCAAGGCCTATGGAGATGAAAAAAGAGATCCAAGAGCTAGGGTTATCACAACCGCTTATATGGCGATTGTGAAAGAGGAAGATGTAAAAGTAAAAGCGGGGGATGATGCAGCGGATGCACATTGGTTTAAGTTACAGATCAGTAAAGATGGAAATATATATGCATGTCACTATGATTATGAAGATATTCATGTTTCCTGTACGATTGAACAGATTGTAAAAGGCAATCTGGTACAGGAAGTAAAGAATACCATTCTAGATGACCAGCTTCTATGTGGAGATCATGGAATTATCATTCTAGATGCATGGAATAGATTGTATGACATATTAAAATAGGGAATCACAGATTCCCTTTATTCATATATATTTTCTCTTCCAATCATGTAGTCAATATCCAATTCAAGAAGCATTGTCGTAAGTGACATCGTATCTTTAAACGGAACATGATTTGGATTGTTATGCAAAATCAATCGATTCAGACATTTCTTTTTGATTTCAAAATCTTCAATTTCCTTTAGTGTTCCAAAAATTTGAATGGATTTAAAATTATGGGTACCTGCCTTGGCAAGTCCTAAATCTTTTGATAGGACAAAGCATGCTTTTTTTCCAATACCATTTAATTTGAAGCCTTTTCTTCCGCAATGGAAATACATCTTCCCATCTATCATAATATGATTGATTCCAAAGGCATAAGGAAGACCATCAACATCAAAGGCAAGGGTACCATAGGTGATTTCATCTAATAGTTCCTCGATTTCCCTTAATGACAATAATGTATGTGGTTTTCTTGATTTGGTTGGAAGATTAAAGTCGACTAAGGATTCAAAGTCATCTTCATAATGCAATATAGTATATCCATCGATTTCTTTAATTTCTGTTTCATTCTTTAGAATTAATATCGGTTTGTTGTCCTTTGTCTTTTCGGCAGCAATTGTAATTAATAGGTCGTTTTTCATATTATTTATCATATTGTTTCACTTCTACTGATTTAGTATCAAAGTTTATAAAAATCTGGAATGCAAAGTTATCTTCGCTTGTATCCCATACCTCTACAAATTTAGGGGTTACCTCAATGATGATTTCACTGTCTTCGTGTGAATATTTATTATAGCTGCCCCATAGGAATTTTTTATAGAGAGTTTCAAATTTTCTGTCTGGTTCATCAATAACTAAACCTTTATTCATGGCAATACCTTCTACCTGAACTCCACTCCAGCAT
>JABUSD010000413.1 GCA_021442845.1 Holdemanella sp. | reverse complement strand
ATTAAGCACAAAGAATGGTTCTTTCATCAGCTGAAAGAAGATTATTCTGGTCTGTATCAAAATTATCGAATACGTATTGTCTAAATGTGGCATCTGGAAAATTTAGACTGTTAATCTCTATATCCCCTTCATTTGCCATTGTTTTTACAGGAAGGAAACCAAAAAACAAAGACAATGCAAATATACATGATACTACTTTTTTCATATATAAATCTCTCCTTTAAATCTTCTCTATAATTATATCATTTAGCATTGTATAAAAACATAGTCAATATTGCCATCTGTCAGGATAAAAATCCATGTATTAATTTTATTCATGGATTTATCCCATCTTTCATCTAAACAATAGTACTAAATTTAACATTTTTCATAAAAGAAACTTATCAATAAATCCTCACCGTTTCAAAATATCCTATACCATATTTCACTCTCTTATAATATCTGCAATCTCTGTATAGTGAATATATCTACAGCCTTGAAAGGATTCATAATCATCACCACAATAAATTACCGTCATTTTACCTGCGGTAGGTTCACTACCGCAAAACAGCTTCATATTTTTAGAAAAATTACTATTTGGTGTCATAGCAGACTTTATTTCAAATGGATATAAAATTCCTTCTTTTTTTAGTATCATATCTACTTCAACACCTTTTTCCGTTCTCATATAAAAAAGATTTGGTTCTTTATTGTCATTAAGTCTTGTTTTAACGGCTTCAAGCACAACAATGTTTTCAAAAAGATTTCCCCTAAGCGGGTCTCTTGAAGCCTGGCGTGCACTTTCTATTCCAAGCAGGTAAGCAGCCAGCCCTGGTTCAACAAAGTATACTTTTGGTGATTTTACAATTCGCTTACTGATGTTTGAAAAATAAGGTTGCAGACGAAATACAACAAAGGAATCTTCTAATACAGAGAGCCATTCTGACAGTGTAGTTGAAGAAACGCCAACTTCACCCGACATACCTGACAGATTCACAATCTGTCCTACTCTTCCAGCAAGCAATGTCAAAAACCGAAGGAATGCATTTAAGTCTTTTACCGCAACCATTTGCCGTAAGTCCTTTTCAATATAGGTATCAAGATAATCCCTGTAATACACATCAGGATCTCTGGCATTGTCCAGATATAATTCTGGCATAAACCCACGGACGATATTGTCATCAATTTCTTCTAGTTTGCCACTGCCTTTAATTTCTTCAAGGCTCAAAGGATACAATGTGTGTATTGTCGTTCTCCCGGCAAGTGACTGTGCAACCGCTTCTCTTAAACGAGGTTGATGACTTCCTGTCAGAATAAATCTTCCGTTTTTTCTTCTGTCCTCATCCACCTTGACCTGAATCGCAGAAAGAAGTTCAGGAACACGTTGCACCTCATCAATGATCATTGGTTCACTGTATTTCTTAAAGAAGCCAATATAATCATTTTCTGCGAGTTCTCTTGTTGTTCTATCTTCAAGGTTCACATAAGTATACTCTGGATACAATTCTTTTACCAATGTGGTTTTTCCTGCCTGACGGGGTCCTAGTATTGTAACAACCGGAACCTGCAGCATACTTTTCCTTATCTTATCCGCAATAGACCTTTTAATCATACATACACCTTCTTTATAAAAGAATTGTATAATACATGGGCGTAATATTCAAGTTGAATTTGAATATTACGCCTGTTTTGTATTTTAAGTTCTATAAGTGAAACCAGATATCGGCGATATGTTTCACAAGACCAGCTGAATCGAATATCGATACGTAAAGGATGATTTAAAAATAGCCAATTCTGATAACAATCGGCTATTTTTAAGTTGACAGTATTCATTTATAATCCAATTACAAAAGATGCCAATATCCTGAAAGGATGTATCCTTGCAAATATCCTTCTTTAGTACTTTCTTGGCTTTTTATAGTTCTTTTTATATTCAGGTTTCTTTTTTCGCTTTGTCAATAAGGCAACACATTCAATATGCTCTGTATTTGGAAACATATCCACCAGATCAATTTCATCAGTAACATAATCATTCTTTCTAAAATCATTCAAATCACGCATCATGGTACGTGCATCACATGATATATAAAGAATCTTCTCTGGTTCTAATGAACAGGCTGCTTCAATGAATTCCTTTGTTGTTCCTGCTCTTGGTGGATCTAGTACAATCGCATCAAAATGGAAGTTGGAATTCTTTGTTTCCTGCATGAATTTTGTGGAATCCATCGATACAAAATCAATATTGGAAATCTGGTTCTGTCTAGCATTCAATTTTGCATTTTCAATCGAATCGGAATTGATTTCAACACCAATTACCTTTTTGCAGGAATCGGCTAATGTTAATCCTATGGTTCCTACACCACAATATGTATCCAGTACAATATCATTCTTTGATAGATTTAATTTCTTTCTGGCAATATCATATAAGACTTCACATTGCTCAGAATGAATCTGATAGAAAGCGTTATGGGAAAATGTAATCTTTAGATTGCATAATTCATCGGTAATCGTTCCATTTCCATAAAGAACAATGGATTCATCCTGTAAGACAATGCTTGTCTTTCTTGGATTGACATTCTGAATGATGGTTGTGATCTGTGGGAATTTCTCCACAAGAGCATTGACCAGATTTCTTCTAGATGGGAAGATTTTCTGGCTTGTCACAAAGACAACCATGACTTCCCCTGTCTTATGTCCATAACGAAGTAAGACATGACGAAGTAGACCCGTTCCTGTCTTATCATTGTAAAGTTCAAATTTCATCGATTGAACCATCTTGGTGATTTCTTTAATGATGTCATTCAATACATCTGGATGCATCGGACATTCCTGGGTATTGATCACTCGATGGGAATGGGCTGCATATAAACCGGAATAGACTTTCCCTTTATCTTTGGCAAAGCCAAGGATAACCTTATTACGATATTTACTATCATTCTTTGCCATATGCACATCACTGACCTTGCAGATCAAATGATATTTATCGACTAGTTCTTCTACTTTCTTTTTCTTCTGAATGGCTTGTTCCTTTTTTGGACAATGTAATAAAGAACATCCACCACATAATTTACTTACCTTGCATTTCATAGTTTTTCCTCTATTCTATATTTCAATTGACTTATATCTGTCAAATGGATTGTATCAAATCCTAATTGACTGGCAGCCTGGATATTATCTATATGATCATCAATAAATAAAGTTTCCTCTGCCTGCAGATCATATCGATTTAATAATGTTTTAAAGATTTCTAAATCAGGTTTAATCCGCTTTTCCGCATAGGAGTATACTCCACCTTTGACATATTTGTCTAGTCTATGATGATCCATAAGATATCGGTAACAATCTTCCGGGATATTGGATAGGATATATAGATTGTATTGATCCTTATATTGGTTCAATACATCGATACTGGATTCAACTGGATTTACATAATTAACCCATGATTTCATCACCAGTTCTATTTCTTTTTTATACTTCATAGAGCTATTGATAATATCCTTAGCTGATAATATTCCCTGATCATATCGATTCCAGTAGTTATGTTCTACAAATAAAAAGGAATATAGTGCTTCTACAAGTTCATCATCATGGAATAGATCCATTAAGAATGTTTCTGGTTTAAATGTAACAAGGACATTGCCTAAATCAAATACAATATTTTTAATCATGGACTTATTATAAGAAAAAGAAGGCAAAAATAAAAGACTCCAGATAGGAGTCTTTTCTAGCTTACTGTGATATTAATTATTTTTTGAATTCAACGTCAGCTAAGTTGTAGAAAGTCTTATCACCTAAGTACTGAGCGATACTAGCTGCTCCACGCTGATTTAATTCATCTTCAATACGCATTAAGCGGTTGTATTTAGCGATACGGTCTGTACGTGATAAAGAACCAGTCTTGATCTGTCCAGCATTTAATGCTACAGCGATGTCAGCGATAGTTGAGTCTTCAGTTTCTCCTGAACGGTGAGATACTACACAAGTGTATCCGTGTTTCTTAGCCATTTCGATAGCATCGAATGTTTCAGTTAAAGTACCGATCTGGTTAACTTTGATAAGGATAGCGTTAGCGATTCCTTTTTCGATTCCTTCGTAAAGGATTCCAGGGTTAGTTACGAATAGGTCGTCACCAACTAACTGAACACGTTTACCTAAACGATCAGTAAGACGTTTCCATCCATCCCAGTCACCTTCTGCTAATCCGTCTTCGATAGAGATGATTGGATATTTTTCTAACCAAGCTTCGTACATGTCGATCATTTCATCAGAAGTCTTAGTTCCTTCACCTGATTTAGTTAATTCGTAAACACCTTTTTCTTCGTTATAGAATTCAGAAGAAGCAACGTCCATAGCGATCTTCATATCATCACCTGGAACATATCCAGCTTTCTTGATAGCTTCTACTAATAATTCTAATGGTTCTTCGTTTCCATCTTTACATGAAGGAGCGAATCCACCTTCGTCACCAACGTTAGTGTTGTATCCACGAGCCTTTAATACTGATTTTAAAGCGTGGAAAGTTTCAGCTGCCATACGTACAGCTTCTTTTTCTGACTTAGCACCAACTGGCATGATCATGAATTCCTGGAAGTCAACTGTAGAGTCAGCGTGTGAACCACCGTTGATTACGTTACACATAGGAACTGGTAAAGTTTTTCCATTGAATCCACCGAAGTAGTTGTATAATGGCATTCCGTAGAAATCAGCAGCAGCAAGAGCAACAGCCATAGAAACACCTAATGTAGCATTAGCTCCTAATACTTTCTTAAATACGTCTCCACCACCTAATTCTAACATCTTAGCATCGATTAAGTTCTGAGCACGAACGTCCATACCGCAAATAGCAGGTGCGATGATTGTGTTAACGTTATTAACGGCTTTTGTAGTTCCTTTTCCTAAGTAACGAGCTTTGTCACCGTCACGTAATTCAAGAGCTTCTCTAACTCCTGTACTAGCTCCAGATGGAACCATAGCACGTCCGTAAGCACCAGATTCTGTAGTAACTTCAACTTCAACAGTTGGATTTCCACGTGAGTCTAACACTTCACGAGCATATACATCAACAATAATAGGCATAATTATATATCCTCCTTTAAGCCTTAAGCTATAAAAATTATACTATTAAAACCCATTTGTTTCAATATTTTAGTCAAGTTTACATACATCATATACAAAAAAATGCATTATTTGTAACATATCAATCAAAAAAATACAGAGGATTCAATCCTCTGTCTAGTTCATATATTTTATATCCGAATAATGTAAGACACCAGATGCTCCATAAGTCAACATATATCCATTCATTTTCAATTCACATTCAAAATCTGGATCACAGATATACTTTGTTCCATCAACCCATACTTCCACCCAGGAATGAATGGAGTAGCCATTTCTGGTTTCTACCTTTCCGCTGATCTGATGCGCTTCATAGCCATACGCACATGCCAGATGATAGAAGCAGGCGGCCATCACATAACAGTTTCCAGTACGCTTATCAAATCCATAATTGGCAAACCATTCACTGCCTAAAGATGTATCCGTTGTCATCCATTCATATTGCATGCTAGCGCAGTATTTATAGGCTTTATATAGATCGTTGTCATAGCTTTCCAATAGCTTATGGGCATAGGTTCTTGCCTTGGAATACTTGCCATTTTCTAGAATATGATATCCATCAATGACGGTATTCCGTGCCATTTTTCCATCTTCATATAGATAGTAATAGGCATCTTTATCCCAGATCCATCCTTTTGCCATAGCGCCACTTTGTTTGTAGTAGTACCAGTCTTCATTCTCTTTGTACCAGCCTGTTACCATTGCACCACTTTTCGCAAAGCGATAAATCTCTTCATCAATTTCCTTAACACAGTCATAAACCATGATGCCATCTTCAAAGTAATACCATGTGTTCTTTATCTTTCTCCAGCCTTCCGCTAGAGATCCATCACTTTCATAATAGTTCCAGATATTTTCTTCTCTTTCATGCCATCCGGTTTTCATATCACCATCTTCATTGAAGAAATATTCCTTGTCATCCACTATATGATAGCCTGTTACCATCTTTCCTTCATTTTCCGGATCTAAATAATACTGTTTCCCTTTATAGGAAATCCAGCCCGTTACTTGTCCATTGAAGGTTGTATAATACCAGTCATCGTGATCAAATACCCAGCCAGCCAATAAATGACCCTCTTCATCAAAGAAATAATCAATGTCATCAATTGTCTGTCTTCCGGTTACCATCTTTCCTTCATTTTCCGGATCTAGATAATACCAGCATCCTTTATAAAGAATCCAATCGGTTACTTGTCCATTGAAGGTTGTATAATACCAGTCATCCTGATCAAATACCCAGCCAGCTAATAGATGTCCACTTTCATCAAAGAAGTAATCAATGTCATCAATTGTCTGTCTTCCGGTTACCATGATGCCATTTTCATCAAAGTAATACCATTTATTGTGAATATAACGCCATCCTATAGCCTTTGTTTCATTTCCTTCAATGTAGTACCATTTATTATCATGAAAGACCCATCCATGATTCATTCTTTTTCCTGATTCATTGAAATAGTACTCGACATCATCAATTGTACGGATTCCTATTGCCATAGCTCCATTATTAGCTGGATCTAGATAATAGCCATTAAACCATCCATACCGTATCGCACTATCTCCATAATACCAGTTATTTTCATAGAAGATCCATCCTCTTAACATGCGGCCCTCTGCATCCATGATATAGGATTTTTCACCATCATAGATCATGCCGGTTGTCATATATCCATCTTCACCTAGGTAGTACCAGAATCCTTTATAGGAAATCCATCCTGTGACTCTTTCATTGTGCTCATCAAGATAGAACCATCCGTTTTCATCGTAATTCCATCCTGGATTATATAGCACTTCTTCCTGTATTTCTTCTTCGTCGGCAAAAACGGGTATGACATTTGTAAAGAAAAGGGATACTGCAAATAAACTTATCAATAATCTCTTCATTTTTACCTCTAAATAATCTTTTTAACTTGTGGAATGCAATGTAGAATGCGTATTACTCCATAAGATCCTGCAAGGATTCCAATTATGATGCCTATAAAAGAAACCATAGGCATATGTATATACGGATTGAAATTCCAATATCGAAGGATTAATCGTACTCCTACCATATGAATCAGATAAATCCCAAAGGAATATGTATCAATGGATAGCAATACTTTATTCATTACTGGTTTCATGGAAATCATCATTCCATAGAAACAGATGGATTGAATAATCACAAGAATGGAAGAATATGTCCATAAGTTTTCTAACCATTCGATTGCATACATCCATCGAATATAGGTTAAACATCCAATGCATATTGTCGATAGGATCAATCCAATTGTATACAGTTTTAAATTCTTTCTGTTCAAAAGATAATATCCTGCAAACAGATAAAAGGGATAGATTGTCGATTCATGAATATAGAATCCTGTCTTCCATGTTGTTGTATTTAGTAAAGGAAGCAAAGACAAAAAGAGGATATAGACAATCAATAGATATGTCATCTCTTTTTCACTACTTCCCTTTACAATCATCCGATAAAAAGGAAGCAAAAGATACAATCCAATCAATAGATATAAATACCACAGATGCGACCAGCTAGTTGCCGTAAATAGCTTTTGCATCCATACTATAAGAACGGAAATTGATAGGCTTTCCTTATTCATAATGACATCAAATATCTGAAATATAAAAGTAAATAGAATCAATGCCATCAGAATACGAAAGATATATTTCTTAAAGATCTTTTCTATCGGTATCTCTTTTTGTGGATTCAACAACAATGCACCTGTAACCATCACAAAACAAGGGACAGCCCACATACAGTTATTCACAATAATACGGCTAATGATATTGGCTTGCATGGAAATCTGGTTTCCATAGATCAATATTGCCGAAAATACGGTATGCAATACGATGATTGTGATACATGCGATAGCTCGAATATAAGAAAAACTAACAATTCGATTTGTCTCCATTAATAGACAAGGCCTCCATCAAGGCATCCATTCCCTTCGCTTTGTTCTGGCTGCTGTGGTTCATATACAGGAACATATTCATTTACCTGCGTATCGACAACAGGCGCCTGTGCTGGTTCTGGCACTGGCTCTGGTACTGGTTCTTCCTGAATCTCTTGAACTGGCTGTACCAATGCCTTTTCAGCTTCAAATGTATTTACCTTTTCCTTTGAAGATATAGATTCATATTCCACATAGAAGATATCTCCATCCTTTTTCAATGTACATTCTTTCATATCTTTAAATGGAAAAATATGAAGTTCATAACTTGTATCATCTTCCATTGTCAATCGAAGCGTATATTCAGAAGATACAATAAAATCGCCTTTTTCTTCTTTTTCATTTTTTGCTTCATAATAGAATGTTCTCTGTTCCCCATCCTTGAAAACACCTTCTAATGAAACCGCTTCATCGTTGACTTCGATGCCTTTAATATTCATTCCTGTTTCATTGGTCAACAGGATTTCATATGCATTTTCACTCTTTTCTCCAATTGTATTAATCACAACTTCTTCTGTCTTCTTTTTACATGCACTCATTGAAAAACATAGACAGAACACACATAGAATCATACATATCTTTTTCATAAAAGCCTCCTTACTCACCTTCAAAACTCTTATGAGATTGTAGCATAATTATTCAGTAAAAAGATAATAAATTTTTGCACTTTCTAGTTTTTTTGGCTATTATGTAACTTTTCGCTATTTTCGTGACATTTTTTTCACTATTCAATCATTATGAATGTCAAAAAAAAGAAGCTTAAAGCTTCTTTTATATGATTGCACCTGTACTTTGGTCATAGATGATATAACCAGGACCTGGATTGGTTGTAATCGTATATCTAGGAACATATTTGCCATCATTTCCAACCCAGTAGTAGTTTCCATT
>JABUSD010000272.1 GCA_021442845.1 Holdemanella sp. | reverse complement strand
AATTTGATTTTATAGAGATGATTTATTATAATTTTAGTGTTAAAAAACAAAGGAGGCTAGACATATGTCAGGTCAGGTAGTAGTAGGAACACAATGGGGCGATGAAGGAAAAGGAAAAATCGTCGATGTATTAGCAGAAAAAGCGGATATGATTGTTCGTTTTCAAGGTGGAGATAATGCTGGACATACCGTTATTGTAAATGGAAAGAAATATGTATTGCACTTGTTGCCAAGCGGTGTATTGCGTCAGGATGCACCATGTATCATTGGTCCCGGTGTTGTATGCAACCCATTTGTATTATTGGAAGAGATGGCTACATTGGAAGCTGGTGGATTAAAATGCGATCATATCATCATCAGTGATAGAGCGCAGATTTTAATGCCATATCACCGTTATCAGGATAAACTGGAAGAAGAAGCCGCTGCCAATAAGATTGGGACAACACAGCGTGGAATTGGACCATGTTATGCAGATAAATATGCACGTAGAGGAATCCGTTATCACGAATTCATCGATTTTGATCACTTCAAGACAAAGTTAAAAGAAGTATTGGATTTCAAGAATAAGCTATTTACTTCTGTCTATGGAGCTGAACCAATGGATTATGATACCATGGTAAAGGATTTTGAAAAAATTTATGATCGTATCGTACCAATGATTAAGGAAACAACTCATATTGTCAATGATGCTCTTGATGCAAATAAGACAGTCTTATTTGAAGGGGCACAGGCAGCTATGCTGGATATCAACTATGGAACGTATCCATATGTAACATCATCTTCACCAACTTCAGCCGGTGTAACAACAGGCGCTGGTGTAGCCCCAAGCCGTATTGATACGGTTGTAGGTGTTGTAAAGGCGTATTCTACACGTGTAGGAGAAGGACCATTTGTTACTGAATTGTTAGATGAACAGGGAGAATGGATCCGTAAGACAGGTGGCGAATATGGAGCTACAACAGGAAGACCAAGACGTTGTGGATGGTTGGATTTACTGGTTGTCAATCATGCCAAGATGATGAATGGGTTAACGGATATCGTATTGACAAAGATTGATGTATTGACAGGACTTGAAGAAATCAAGGTATGCGTTGGTTATGAAATCGATGGAAAGGTTTATAACTACATTCCATCCGATCAGGCAGAAGTTGCCAAGGCAAAACCAGTCTATAAGACTTTACCTGGATGGAGTGAAGACATTTCAAAGATGGAAACAGTGGATCAGTTACCAAAGAACTGTATTGACTATGTCAAATTCATTGAAGACTTTACCGGTGTACGCATTTCTATGATTAGTGTGGGACCTGATCGTATCAACAACATTTATGTACATGAAATCAAGTAGGATATTCTATCCTGCTTTTTTTATGCTAGACTATAGGAGGAGGTACGCTTATGATTTATACCGTTACACTTAATCCTGCCCTGGATTATGTCATTCAGGTAGATGATTTCAAAGCAGGACAGATCAATCGAAACAAGGAAGAACATGTCTATTATGGGGGAAAAGGAATCAATGTATCCTATATTTTAAATGAGCTTGGTATTGAAAGCTGTGCATTAGGTTTTATTGCTGGTTTTACCGGGAAAGCCTTGGAGAGTGGTCTTCGTAATTTAGGCATAGATACCCGTTTTGTAGAAGTAAAAAAAGGCATAACACGCATCAATGTCAAGATGAAATCCAATGAAGAAACGGAAATCAATGGCATAGGGCCTATCATTGAAACAATAGAGTTTTTTAAATTATTATTTGAGGTACGGCATTTACAGAAAGGGGATCTATTAGTCCTTTCAGGAAGCATTCCCAAGTGTATGGATGATGATACCTATGAACAGATTATGAAATATGTGATGCCAGGTGTTGATATCGTTGTGGATGCTGAGAAAGACTTGCTATTAAGGATATTGAAATTTAAGCCATTTCTAATCAAGCCGAATCATCTGGAACTGGCTGAGATGTTTCAGGTTTCCATCCAGTCGGATGAAGATATCATTTTCTATGCGAAGAAACTACAGGAAATGGGTGCTCGCAATGTATTGGTATCGATGGCAAAGGATGGTGCAATCCTTGTGGCCGAAGATGGAAGCATTGTAAAGATGGGCGTCTGCAAAGGGGAAGTCATCAATTCAGTAGGAGCAGGGGATTCCATGGTAGCCGGCTTTATCGCTGGTTATCGAAATACCCACGACTATAGGGAAGCATTAAAACTGGCAACTGCCTGTGGTGGGGCAACAGCGTTCCATTCGGGTCTTGCCACAAAAGAAGAAATTGAAGCATGTTTATCTCAATTATAGGGGATATGTAATTTTTGACAATATTCATGAAACTATTAGGGATCTGTTGAAATGGCAGATCTTTTTATATATGAAAAAAAGACATATTTCTATGTCTTTAGTAAGGCTCTTTTTTATCCGTTCTACCTAAAAGGTAATCAACGCTTGTATTGTAGTAATCAGCAAGTTTGATCAATTGTTCAAGTGGAATCGAACGATCATCGTTTTCATATCGTGAATACGTTCTTTGAGTTACATTTAAGTATTTGGCGATATCGGCTTGTGTCAAATCGTTGTCTTCCCTTAAATCGCGTATTCTTTTTAATTTCATAATATCCTTCTCCTAATTTATAGTTATTATAAAGTATGAAATATAAAATTCTTGAAATTAGTCCAAGAAAGTCTAAATATATTCCAAGAAAGACATAAAATACGCATCCATAAAAATGTTACTTTGGTAACATTTATTTTCCCAAATAAATTCAATTATTTTGAGTTTAAATAAGGGATTTGATATAATTGTAAGGCTATGAAAGGATGGTTGTATGCCAACAAATTATGATGAAAACAGTATTGTCATTTTAGAAGGACTGGATGCGGTTCGCAAAAGACCCGGGATGTATATAGGTTCAACAGATACACGGGGACTTCACCATCTGGTATGGGAAATTGTTGATAATGCCATAGATGAAGCTTTAAATGGATATGGAAATGAAATCCATATTACTTTAAATCCAGATCATTCCATTACAGTGGAGGACCATGGGCGAGGAATGCCTGTTGGTATGCATAAGTCAGGAGTCAGTACGTTAGAAGTTATCTTTACCGTACTGCATGCAGGTGGAAAGTTTACAAGCCAGGGAGGATATGCCAGTGCAGGTGGTCTGCATGGTGTAGGAGCTAGTGTAGTAAATGCCTTATGTACATGGTGCAAGGTTATGGTACATGATGGCAAGGAAGTCTGGTCCATGACCTTTGAAGATGGCGGAAAGAAGATTGGAAAACTGAAAAAAGAAGGAAAAACCAGTCGTACGGGATCGATTGTCACATTCAAACCAGATCCAAAGGTTTTCAAGACAACAGTATTCTCTTATACAAAAATCTGTGAAAGAGCCCAGGAAAGTGCCTTTTTATTAAAAGGGTTAAAGATGATTGTTACTGATTTGCGCAAGGAAAAAAGAGAATCCATCTTTCAGTATGAGGATGGGTTAAAAGCCTATGTGGAAGAAATCAACCAGGATCATCATCCGATGTGCAATGCGATCAGCTTTGAAGGGGAATATAACCAGATTAAAGTCAAAGGATGTTTCCAATATACCGATGATTATCAGGAAAATGTGTTTTCATTTGCCAATATGGTACGAACTCGAGATGGGGGAAGCCATGAAACAGGGGCAAAACTGGCATTCACAAAGGCATTCAATGAATATGCTAGAAAAGCAGGATTATTAAAGGAAAAGGATAAAGGCTTTGAAGGAAACGATGTACGTGAAGGATTGACGCTAGTCATCAATCTTACCATTCCCGAACACCTATTGCAGTTTGAAGGGCAGACAAAGGAAAAGTTAGGAACACCAGAAGCCAAGATGGCAACCGAACAGATTGCTGGGGAACATCTTCGCTATTTTTTGGAAGAAAATAAAGAGGTTGCCAATATCCTTACACGAAAGATTATCAAGGCTGCCAATGCGCGTAATGCAGCCCGTAAGGCAAGAGATGAAGCGCGCAAGGGAAAAGGAAAACAGAAAAGTGAAAGAGTCCTATCCGGAAAACTGGCTAGTGCCCAAAGCAAGGATGCAAGACGAAAAGAACTATATCTTGTCGAAGGGGATTCTGCTGGTGGCTCTGCCAAACAGGGAAGAGATTCCCGATATCAGGCGATTCTTCCTTTACGTGGGAAGGTGTTGAATACGGAAAAGGCAACCAATGAAGCCATTGAAAAGAATGACGAATTGAATACGATTATTCATGCTCTTGGCGCAGGGGTTGGATCGAATTTCTCACCCGAGGATTCCAACTATTATAAAGTCATCATCATGACCGATGCCGATGATGATGGTGCACATATTCAGAATCTGTTATTGACATTCTTCTATCGTCATATGCGTCCATTGATTGAGTCTAATATGTTATATATTGCGCTTCCACCATTGTATCGCATTGCCAAAGGAAAGAATGAATATTATCTATATACCGATGAAGAACTGGAAGTAAAGAAACAGGAATTAAAGAATGGATATACCATTACCCGCTACAAAGGTCTTGGTGAAATGAATGCTTCCCAGCTATGGGAAACAACAATGAATCCGGAAACACGTACCCTTCTGTGTGTAGGCATTGAAAATGCCCATATGGCCGAAAAGCGTGTCAGTGAACTGATGGGGGACAAGGCAGAGCTTCGCCGTAACTGGATTGAAGAGAATGTAGAGTTCACATTAGAGGATAGCTACGCAAAGGAGGTGCTTTCTAGATGACAAAGAAAACGGAAGACATCAAAGAAAAAGTCACCTATAATTCCTTAGAGGAAATCATGGCGGACCGTTTTGCCCGATATTCAAAATATATCATCCAGAACCGTGCTTTACCGGATGCCCGCGATGGCTTGAAGCCGGTACAAAGACGTATCCTATATGCGATGTATGAAGATGGAAATACATACAATAAACCATATCACAAATCCGCAAAGACAGTCGGAAATGTCATTGGTAATTACCACCCTCATGGGGATACATCGGTTTATGATGCCATGGTTCGTCTATCCCAGCCATGGAAAATCACAACGCCATTGATCGATATGCAGGGAAATAACGGATCCATCGATGATGATCCTGCTGCTGCCATGCGTTATACAGAGGCTAGACTTGCCAAAATTTCAAATTATCTATTGGAGGACATTGAAAAGGAAACCATTGAATGGGCCCCTAACTTTTCGGATGAAAAGATGGAACCAACCGTACTTCCGGCAAGATATCCCAATTTACTTGTCAATGGAATTACTGGTATTGCTGCTGGATATGCAACCAATATTCCTCCCCACAACCTGAATGAAGTGGTACAGGCATGCATCTATAAGATTCAGAATCCCGATTGTACGCTTCAGGAAATCATGAATTTCATCAAAGGACCTGATTTCCCAACAGGTGGTATTGTCATGGGAAAACAGGGGATTGTACAAGCCTTTGAAACAGGAAAAGGAAAAGTCATTGTACGATCAAAAGTACGCATTGAAGAAACAAAAACAATCAAGCAGATTGTGATATATGAAATTCCTTATGAAGTCATCAAATCCCAGCTTGTAAAGCGAATGGATGAAATCCGTCTAAACAAGAAAATTGATGGCATGCTTGATGTTCGTGATGAAAGCGACCGAACAGGGCTTCGCATCGTTATTGATGTGAAAAAGGATAGCCCACATGAACAGATTCTAAACTATTTATATAAAAATACGGATTTACAGATTTCCTATAACTATAATGTCATTGCGATTGCCAATAAAGCTCCATGCCAGATGGGACTGATGGCTATGTTAGATGCCTTTATTAATCATAGGGAAGATGTTGTCTTACGACGAAGCAAATATGAGCTGCGTACCAAAGAGACAAGAGCGCATATTCTGGAAGGTTTAATCAAAGCGGTTTCCGTCATGGATGAAATTGTACGCATCATTCGTAAATCAAAGGATAAGGCAGATGCCAAAAAGAATCTGATTGCACGCTTTGAATTTACGGAAGCCCAGGCAGAAGCCATTGTCATCATGCGCCTATATCGTTTAACCAATACCGATGTCAAGGAATTACAGAGTGAATTCAAAAGACTGACAAAGGAAATCAAAGAATTAAAACAGATTATTTCCAATAAGGAAAAACTGGCATCTGTCATCATTAAAGAGTTGCAGCTTGTCAATGAAGAATTCAATACCCCACGTCTAAGTGAAATTCAAGCTGAGGTAGAAGAAATTGTCATTGATCAAAAGGCAATGATTGCCAATGAACAGGTTATGCTTCCAATTACGTATGATGGATATATTAAGAAAGTATCCATGCGTTCTTATAACGCATCATCCGATTCCATGGCTGGTCATAAGGATAGCGATAAGATCATCTGTTATGGACAGGCAAGTACATTACAGAATGTATTGTTCTTTACCAATAAAGGAAATTATGGGGTTGTTCCTATCTATCAGATTGAAGAAGCAAAATGGAAAGATCTTGGAAATCATTTAAGTACATATGTCAAGATGGAATCGAATGAAAAGATCATTCAGGCCTATTTAATGAGCACATTTGACGAAAGTGTCCATATCATCACGGCAACCCGTTTTGGAAGCATCAAGCGCACAAGCCTAAAGGATTTTGAGTCCGTACGATATTCAAAGACGATGGCCTGTATGAAAGTCGGCTCTATGGATGAAATGATCAGCGCAAGCATCTCCTACAAGGAAGATGATCGTGTCATTGTCATGAGTGAGACTGGTTTTGCGACATTATATGGAGTTGATCAGATTCCATTGATGGCATGCAAGGCAAAAGGGGTTAAAGCGATGAATCTAGGCAAGGATGATCATGTCGCAGACATGAAAGTCTTTTCAAAGAAAGAAAACCAGCTGCTTGTCTTAACAGACAAAGGGGCTATGAAGCGTATGAAGGAAAGCGATATCGCTTCTAACAATCGTCCTGCCAAAGGAAATCGCATCTGTAAATATGTGAAATCAAATCCTAGTACACTTTATAAGATATATCCGGTTTCTTTAGAAACGCCATTTGAAATCATGGAAGAGGAAACATATAAATTTATCGCAAAGGATATTCCATTAAAGAATGCGGATACAACATTCTCCCTTCCTTTTGGAAAATTAAAGGCGTTTGAAATTCCTGAACCGATTGAAACAATCCAGAAAGGATCCTGGACAAAAAAGGAAGAGGAATTTGAACAGCTGACATTATTCGGGGATTAAATATGTCAAAGACAAAGGCAAATTTTCTATGTTTAATTGTGGCATGCATATGGGGAGGCGGCTTTATCGGAACGGCTAGTGCCCTTGCATCATTTCAGCCACTGACAATTGTCTTTATCCGCTTTCTATTCGCATCAATCCTTGCGTTTATCTATATGAAGTTAAAAAAAGAGAAACTGACAAGAAATGATTTCCTTTATGGATGTATTCCAGGAATCTTTCTATGCCTTGCCTTCAGTTTCCAGACAATAGGGCTACAATATACATCAACAGGAAACAATGCCTTTTTGACATCCGTCAATGTAATACTTGTTCCATATATCTGTTTTATCCTTTATAAACGTAAACCAGATCTATGGATTGTTTTAAGTTCTTTTTTATCATTTATTGGAATTGGATGTCTATCCTTACAGAATGGTTTGACAATTTCAAAAGGGGATGCCTATTCCTTATTGTGTGCCTTATTCTTTGCCTTTCATATTGTAAGCTTAGAATGGGCAGTACAAAAGGGAAGTGTTGATGGAATCAATACCATACAGATGTTCACATCCGCCATTCTTGTCATTCCTTTTATGATATGCTTTGAAACATGGCCAGCAGCCATTTCAACAAATTCCATTCTGGGATGCATCTATATTATTTTCATATCAACATTCTTAGCTTACCAGCTACAGACCGTTGCGCAAAAATATACGGATGCCAGCAGTGCTTGTGTGCTTCTTGGATGTGAATGCTTGTTTGCCAATCTGTTTGGAATGATTCTATTTCATGAAAGAAAGACGCCCATCATGTGGCTGGGTGGTCTTTTGATTTTTATATCCATTCTAATTTGTAATGGAAAAGCATTATTTCAAAAAAAAGAAATGTTGTAATATGAAGGAAAAGATAGTAAAATACTAGATAGAAATGAGGATGATTTTATGGGTAGTTTATTGAGTTCGATTGTGTATACTCTTATTGGTGCAGTCATTGGTGGTGTAGTAACATTTATCTGGACAAAGAAAAAATTTGAAAAGGAACTTAAAGAGAATCCTCCTATCAATGAAAAGATGATTCGTGCAATGTTCCTACAGATGGGTCGTAAACCATCAGAAGCGCAGATTCGCCAAATCATGAAGACAGTAAACCAGAACCGATAATATATGAAAAGTACCGAGAGGTGCTTTTTTTATGTCTTTTTATGATAAGATGAGAATATGAAAATAATCGGGAAAATATTAAAATATACAATTTGTACAGGCCTTGTCCTTGTTCTTAGCATAGCTGGTTTTTTAACATTCAAAGGGTATATGTATTATCAGGATCTTCAAAGAAAAAAGCCTTTAGATCAATTGATGCTGCAGGTAGAGAATCGCGATGATTTCATTCCTTTTGAAGACTTGCCACAGGACTTATTCAATGCGACTGTCGCAATCGAAGATAAGCGATTTGTTGAGCATAGTGGAATAGATTACTTCAGCCTGATTCGCGCCATTCTATCCCAGTTTACTCCAGCACGAAGTGGTGGTTCTACCATTACCCAGCAGACAGCAAAAAATCTATATGAATTATATGACACGGATTTAGATCGAAAGTTTGCTGAGATTTTTATGGCTATGCATCTGGAAAAGAATTATTCAAAAGGTGAAATTTTTGCAGTCTATGTCAATATCATCAACTATGGGGATTTGAATATGGGAATCTATCAGGCAAGTACAAACTATTTCCATGTACATCCTAGTCAGCTTCGCTTAGAACAATGTGCAATCTTAGCCGGTATTCCTCAATCACCAGCGAATTATCAGCTATCCAATCATTATGATAAGGCTAAGATTCGCCAGAAGCAGGTATTGAAGGCAATGGCTGATTGTGGATATATACAACAG
>JABUSD010000251.1 GCA_021442845.1 Holdemanella sp. | reverse complement strand
TTATATTGATTATCATTAAAAGGAGGAATAAATATGGTAAAAAGTAGAACTTATATCGCAATTCCACCTGGTGCTACAATCAAAGAACAGCTGATTGATAGACATCTTAGTCAGAAGGAATTTGCGATACGGATGAATCTTTCACAGAAACATGTAAGCAAGTTGATAAATGGAGATGTACAGCTTACTAGTGATGTTGCGAATCGATTGGAATTGGTTTTAGGTGTTCCTGCAACATTCTGGAATAATCTGGAATCCATTTATAGAGAAAAACTTACAAAAGCTTTGGCAGAAAATGAAATGGAAAGTGATATTGAAATTATTAAAAAGCTGCCATATAAAGAAATGGAAAAAAATGAATGGATACCTGCAACAAAGAATATGAAAGAAAGAGTTGTAAATTTAAGAAAGTTTTTTGAAGTTGTCAATCTAAGCTTAATCATGGATGCATCGCTTTGTAATATCGCATGTAGAAGATTGAATGAGACTGAAAAAAGTGATTATGCTCTTTTAGCATGGGCTCAGAAAGCAAAATTAGAAGCAAGAGAAATGGAAACATCATCTGTCGATATAAATATATTAAGAAAGCGTATTTCTGAAATTAGGGAGATGACCATAGAGAATCCAGATGAGTTTATAGAAAAACTCAAAAGTATTCTTTCGAAATGTGGGATTGCTTTAGTTTTTCTTCCCCATATTGGTGGGTCATATTTACATGGTGCTACATTTTATGATGGAAAGAAAATTGTAATCGGAATTACTTTACGAGGAAAAGTTGCTGATAAATTCTGGTTTAGTTTATTCCATGAAATAGGACATATTGTGCTAGGCCACATTGAAAATGGCAATGGTACAAGTGAGCAGGATGAAAAAGATGCGGATGCATTTGCACAGGATATTCTGATTCATCCTGAAGATTATAATAGTTTTATCAATAATAATAGCTTTTCCGAAGAGTCAATCATTGAATTTTCTCATAACATAGGAATAGCACCAGGAATTCTTGTAGGAAGACTACAAAAGGATGCATATATTCCATACAATGCATACAACGATTTAAAAATTAATTATTCCATGGACGCATAAAAAAAGAATCTCATTGGAGATTCATTTTTTATATGAATTAAGCCATTTTGTTGATTGCAAGCTGTAAACGTGATTTCTGACGAGAAGCGTAGTTCTTGTGGTGGATACCCTTAGCTACAGACTTGTCAAGCTTTGAACAGCAATCGTTATATGCTGCTACGGCTGCTTCTTTATCGTTTGCTTCAACTGCTGCTAATACTTTCTTGATTGAAGTTTTCAATGCAGATTTCTGAGATACGATTAGCTTGTGAGCTTTGTTGTTAGTTTTAACACGTTTCTTCTGTGATTCGATTTGTGGCATGGTTTGCACCTCCTGACATAAATTGCATTGGAATTATAACAAATACTAAGCCCAATTGCAACTAAAGAATAAAAATTGATTTCAAAAGTTGTAAGAAATATATTATAATAGCCTTTAGACTGGAGGAATGCATATGAAAGAAGTACATACAATCTTTATGGGAACACCGGACATAGCGGCAACCATATTAAGATCTTTGCTGGAAGAGGGAAAGAAGATTGATCTGGTGGTTACCCAGCCGGATAAGAAAAAGGGACGTAAACAGATTCTGGAATATTCTCCAGTAAAACAGGTGGCTATGGAATATGATATTCCTGTATTTCAGCCTATTAAAATACGAGATGACTATCAAAGGATTGTGGATTGTAAACCGGATCTGATTATCACATGTGCTTATGGACAGATTGTGACAAAGGAAGTATTGGATTGTGCTACCTATGGATGTGTGAATCTTCATGGTTCCATCCTGCCTAAATATAGAGGGGGAGCACCCATTCAAAGAGCTATCTGGAATGGGGATACAAAATCTGGTATGACACTGATGAAGATGGTAGAAAGAATGGATGCTGGTCCTGTATTGGATGTAGAAGAAGTAGAAATTCTGCCACAGGATAATAGTACATCTGTCTTTGAAAAGATGGCAGTTGCCGCATCCAAATTAATGTTAAAGAATTTTGATTTGATCACATCCGGAAATGCGATCTATACCGAACAGGATGAATCGAAAGTCATTTTCTCTCCGGTTATTAAAAAGGAAGAAGAACATTTAGATTATGCCCAGAATGATGAAGGGATTATCAATCAGATTCGTGCTTTATCCTATCAGCCAGGAGCCTATTGTCTTGTCAAGAATAAAAAATTAAAGATATTAGAAGCAACTTATGTTAAAGAAAATATAGATGCACCATATACAATTGTAGGATGGAAACACGATGGCTTTGCCATCAGCTTAAAAGAAGGGACACTTGTGATTAAAGAGTGTCAGATGGAAGGAAAGCCCGTTATGAAGGCAAAGGATTTCTTCAATGGACAAGGAAGAAATCTAGTGAATACGATCATTGAATAGGAGGAATGACATGGAACAGAAGAATATACGAAATTTTTCCATTATTGCGCATATTGACCATGGAAAATCAACCTTGGCAGACCGTATTCTGGAATTGACAGAAACAATTGAAAAGCGTGAAATGAAAGAACAGATGCTGGATACGATGGATCTGGAAAGAGAACGTGGCATCACGATTAAATTAAATGCGGTACAGCTGATGTATCATGCCAAGGATGGACAGGATTATGTTTTCCATTTAATTGATACACCCGGCCATGTCGATTTTACGTATGAGGTATCAAGATCATTAGCAGCTTGTGAAGGGGCGATTCTTGTCGTGGATGCAGCTCAAGGTGTACAGGCACAGACACTTGCCAATGTCTATCTGGCTTTAGAAAACGATCTGGAAATATTACCCGTATTGAATAAGATTGATCTGCCAAGTGCACAGCCAGAGGTAGTCAAAAAGGAAATTGAAGATCTAATCGGATTGGATTGTTCCCAGGCGGTGGAAATCAGTGCCAAGAATGGTTTGAATGTAGAACAGGTATTAGAGGAAATTGTAGCTAAATTGCCATCCCCAAAAGGAAGTCCGAATGAAAGGCTGCAGGCCCTTGTCTTTGATTCCATTTATGATGCCTATCGTGGTGTCATTGCCTTTGTTTCGGTAAAGAACGGTTCCATCAAACCCAAGGATACCATCCGTTTTATGGCAACGGGTGCGGAATATGAAGTCATTGAAGTTGGTGTACGAACACCAAAGGAAGTCATTAAAGATGAACTGAATACAGGGGATGTAGGATGGGTCAGCGCCGCTATCAAAAGCATTGCGGATGTACGTGTAGGGGATACGATTACTCATGTCAATAAGCCATGTGATGAGCCTTTAGAAGGATATCGTGAAATGCAGCCAATGGTCTATTGCGGATTGTATCCAGTAGACAATGCCCGCTATGACGATTTAAAGGAAGCATTGCAGAAGCTGCAGCTAAATGATGCCTCGCTTCGCTTTGAACCGGAAACATCACAAGCTTTAGGATTTGGTTTCCGATGTGGTTTTCTAGGTCTATTGCATATGGATGTCATTGAGGAAAGACTGGAAAGGGAATATAACCTGAATCTAATCGCAACATCACCTTCAGTTATCTATCATGTCTATAAAACCGATGGGGAAATGCTTGCCATTGATAATCCAGCACTGCTTCCTCCACCACAGAATATCGATCGCATTGAAGAACCGTATGTAAAGGCGGAAATTATGGTACCAAAGGATTATGTGGGTTCCATGATGGAACTATGCCAGCGCAAACGTGGGGAATATGTTGATTTACAGGTACTGGATGATGTTCGTATGATGATGGTCTATGAACTTCCATTAAGTGAAATCATCTTTGATTTTTTTGATAAGATGAAATCATGTACAAAAGGATATGCCAGCTTTGATTATGAAATTTCTGGTTATCGTGAAAGCAAGCTGGTCAAGATGGATATTTTATTAAATGGACAGATTGTCGATGCTCTATCAACCATCGTCTATAAGGATTTTGCCTATAACAGAGGAAATGCGATGACAATCAAATTGAAACAATTAATTCCTAAGCAGCAGTTTGAAATTCCAGTACAGGCTGCCATCGGAGGAAAAGTCATTGCCAGAACGAATATCAAAGCATTGCGTAAGAATGTATTGGCTAAATGTTATGGAGGGGATATCTCCCGTAAAAAGAAACTATTGGAAAAGCAGAAAGAAGGAAAGAAGCGTATGAAGATGGTAGGGGCAGTTGAAATCCCTCAGGAAGCTTTCATGGCTGTTCTTTCTATGGATGAAGAATAATGCATGTCTATGTGCACACTCCATTCTGTGATTCCATCTGTTACTATTGTGATTTCTGTCGATATAAATCAGAGGATCGCATAAAGAAACAATGGAAAGATGTATTAATCCAGGAGATTCAAGAAGAAGACATCCATTCTATCTCCACTTTATATTTTGGTGGCGGTACGCCAAGCTCATTGGATATCGAATCTTTTAAAGAGATTTCTTCTTTGTTCCTTCCTTATTTAAAGAAAGAGTATGAATGGACAGTTGAATGCAATCCTGATTCCGTGACAATGGAAAAACTAAAACTATATAAACAGCTAGGTGTCAACCGCATCAGTCTAGGGGTACAGACATTTAATGATGAACATTTAAAAGCCATTGGAAGAAACCATAGCATAAAAGATATCTATAAGGCCATTGAAATGATTCGATCAATTGGTATTGAGAATATTTCCATAGATTTAATCTATGGTTTACCCAATCAGACATTAGAAGATATCCAATATAATCTGGATTGTTTCTTACAATTGAACCTACCGCATCTAAGCATCTATTCTTTACAGATAGAAGAAAATTCCATCTTTGGAAAAAGGCATATAGAACCATGTGATGAAGATTTGGAAGCGGATATGTATGAGTGTATCAAAGATATATTAACCGAACATGGATATATTCATTATGAAATCAGCAGCTATTGTAAAGAAACGTATGAATCAAAACACAATCTGTCCTATTGGTCAGATTGTGATTTTGTAGGACTTGGATGCGGAGCTAGTGGAAAAGAAAATGGCATCCGTTATGATCATACAAGAAATCTGATGGACTATATCAAGGAAAAGAATCATAAGCACTTTGTTGAAACGGATGGAAAGTTTGAAGCGATTATGATGTCTTTACGAACAATCTACGGTCTGGATATTCAAAAATGGAATGAAACATATAATGGAAATTTCATGGAAATGTATAAAAAAACAATCGATAAATATAGCGATACCTATCTGGTTTTAGATGAAAATCGATTGAAATGCACTGAAAAAGGAATGGAAATTTTAAATAATATTTTGGTTGATTTTTTATAGATAAACCATTATAATATAGACGCTTTTGTACTGAGAGTGTGGACACTCCGACCTAACCCTCGGTATAGAAGGACACAGAAATATAGGAGGTAAAGGAAATGTTACTAAAAGCAGAAAAAGATGCCATCATGAAGGAATATGCTTTACACGAAGGTGACACAGGTTCTCCTGAAGTACAGATTGCGGTATTAACAGCTAATATCAACAAGTTAACGGAACACTTCAAAGAACACAAGCATGACTATCACTCACAAAGAGGATTGATGAAGATGGTTGGACGTCGTAAAAACATGTTAAACTACTTAAAGAAGACTGATTACGAACGTTATAAAACATTAATTGCTAAATTAGGTCTAAGAAAATAATCGATTTATCGATTATTTTTTTGGACTTTTTTATTAAGCATAAAAAAAATGGTATGAAGCAAAGAATTTTGCTCAATATATAGTAAGATAAGGAGACAAATTATGCCAAAAAGAGAAGATGTAAATAAGATCTTAGTAATTGGTTCTGGTCCAGTTATTATTGGTCAGGCTGCTGAATTTGACTATTCAGGAACACAGGCTTGTAAAGCTTTAAGAAACTTGGGGTATGAAATTGTACTGGTTAACTCAAATCCAGCGACAATCATGACAGACCCAGGAACGGCCGATGTCACTTATATCGAACCGCTGAATATTAATCGTTTAACACAGATTATTGAAAAGGAAAGACCAGATGCGATGTTGCCAAACCTTGGTGGACAGTCTGCCTTAAACCTTTGTGCAGAGCTTAGCAATGCCGGTGTACTGGATAAGTACAATGTCAAGGTATTAGGGGTACAGGTAGATGCGATTGAAAGAGGAGAAGACCGTTTAGCTTTCAAGAACACAATGAATGCATTGGGTATTGAAATGGCTCGTTCAGAAATTGCCAATACCGTTGAACAGGCATTGGATATCGCTTCAAGACTAGGTTATCCGGTTGTTGTAAGACCAGCTTATACAATGGGTGGAGCTGGAGGAGGTCTTGTATACAACGTTGAAGAATTAAAGACAGTTGTACATAGAGGACTTCAGGCAAGTTTAGTTCATGAATGTTTAATTGAAGAATCCATTCTAGGTTGGGAAGAATTGGAAGTGGAAGTTGTTCGTGATGCCAAGAACAATCTGATTACAGTATGTTTTATTGAAAATATCGACCCAATGGGAGTTCATACAGGAGATTCCTTCTGTTCGGCTCCAATGTTGACAATTTCACAGGAAGTGCAGGATCGTTTAAAAGACCAGGCATTTAGAATTGTTGAATCCATCGGTGTTATCGGGGGAACAAATGTACAGTTTGCCCACAACCCTAAAGATGATCGTATTGTTGTAATTGAAATCAACCCAAGAACATCTCGTTCTTCAGCATTGGCTTCAAAGGCTACTGGTTTTCCAATCGCACTTGTATCCTGTATGCTTGCAGCAGGACTTACATTAGATGAAATCCCATGTGGTAAATATGGAACATTGGATAAATATGTACCGGATGGAGAATATGTTGTTATTAAGTTTGCTCGCTGGGCATTTGAAAAGTTCAAAGGATCAAAAGATGAATTAGGAACACAGATGCGTGCCGTTGGTGAAGTTATGTCAATTGGTAAGACATATAAGGAAGCATTCCAGAAAGCCATCCGTTCGCTTGAAACAGGTCGTTATGGTCTTGGATACGCAAAAGATTTCAATAATTTGACAAAAGAAGAATTGTTACAGAAATTAACCGTGCCTACATCAGAAAGACAGTTCATCATGTATGAAGCCATCCGTAAAGGAGCTACTTTGGATGAAATCCATAATTTGACTTCAATTAAATACTACTTCCTTGAACAGATGAAGGAATTGGTTGAGGAAGAAGAAGCATTAAAGACATATGCTGGAAAAGAATTGCCAGTGGATGTATTAAAGAGTGCAAAACAGAATGGATTCTCAGACCGCTATCTTTCTATGTTATTACATGTAGAGGAAGAAAAAATCCGTACAATGCGTTTAGAGAATGGTATTGTAGAAACTTGGCAGCCAGTGCATGTATCTGGTACCCAGGATAATGCTTATTACTATTCAACATACAATGAAGAAGATCACGATGTAGTAAGTGATAGACCAAAGGTTATGATTCTTGGTGGTGGTCCAAACCGTATCGGACAAGGTATTGAATTTGACTACTGCTGTGTGCATGCAGCCTTAGCTTTAAAGGATTTAGGATTTGAAACAATCATTGTTAACTGTAACCCAGAAACAGTTTCAACAGATTATGATACTTCGGATAAATTATACTTTGAACCATTAACACTGGAAGATGTATTAAGTATCCATGAAAAAGAAAAACCATTAGGTGTTATCGCGCAGTTTGGTGGACAGACACCATTGAACTTAGCCAATGATTTAAAGAAATATGGTGTTAATATCTTAGGAACAACACCAGAAACAATCGATATGGCAGAAGATAGAGACTTATTCAATGCGATGATGAAGAAGCTGGATATCCCAATGCCAGAATCAGGAATGGCAACAAATGTAGAAGAAGCTTTAGAAATCTCTAAACGCATTTCTTATCCATTGATGGTACGTCCAAGCTTTGTATTAGGTGGACGTGGAATGGAAGTTGTCTATGATGATGAACAGCTGACAGAATATATGAATGCAGCCGTAGGTGTAACACCAGATCGTCCAATTCTTGTTGACCGTTTCTTAAGCAATGCGATGGAATGTGAAGCGGATGCGATTTCCGATGGTGAAAATGTATTTGTACCAGCTGTAATGGAACACATTGAGCTTGCAGGTATCCACTCAGGTGACTCTGCATGTATCCTTCCTTCAAAGAATATTCCAGTTCGTCACTTGAACTCGATCAAGGAATATACAAAGAAGATTGCCAAGGAAATGAATGTGCGTGGATTGATGAATATGCAGTATGCCATTGCTGATGATAAAGTTTATGTATTGGAAGCAAACCCAAGAGCTTCTCGTACTGTACCACTTGTATCAAAGGTATGTAATGTCAACATGGTTCGTATCGCAACGGAAATCATCACATGCCCATTAACAGGAAAAGAATCACCTGTACCAGGTTTAACAGAAAAGAAGATTCCCCATGTTGGTGTAAAGGAAGCTGTCTTCCCATTCAACATGTTCCCAGAAGTAGACCCAATCTTAGGACCAGAAATGCGTTCAACAGGAGAAGTATTAGGTTTAGGTGCTTCTTTTGGAACAGGTTACTACAAAGCACAGGAAGCAACACAGTCGGTTCTTCCATCACAAGGTAAAGTATTAATCTCAGTAAACGCAAGAGATAAGGCTGAATTGATTCCACTTGCACAAGGATATTACGATGCCGGATTCGATATTGTCGCAACAGGTGGAACAGCCGATATGATTATTGCCAACCATATTCCATGCCAGAAGGTAAAGAAACTATATGAAGGTCGTCCAAACATTGAAGACATCATCACAAATGGGGAATTGGCAATGGTAATCAATACACCAAGCGGTAAGCAGTCTGTCAGCGATGATAGCTATATCCGTAAAGCTGCCATCAAGATGCGTGTGCCATATATGACAAATATCGCAGCTGCCAAAGCAACTTTAGAAGGTATTATTGAAATCAACCAGCATGGTGTTCATGAAGTAAAATCACTTCAGGAATATCATTCAGAAATTAAATAATCCATATAAGCATCTTCCCAGGAAGGTGCTTTTTATATGTTATTTTTGTTTATTGACAAGTTGCATAAAGAAGTAGAAAATAATATTGGTCTATTTATGGA
>JABUSD010000064.1 GCA_021442845.1 Holdemanella sp. | reverse complement strand
GGAGAGAGAGTTTTATATGAACTTTATTATTTCCTGTTCATGGTTTTAGTATAGGATATAATCCTTAACCTACAACTAGTTTTCTCTTAACTTTTCCTAAAAAAGAAGGATAATGACTATCCTTCTATTTTCCTATATCTTTGTTTCATATCCATTAGGAGGATCGCAATAACAATGATGCTTCCTAATGCGAGTGCCAAATATTGAGTGAAATTGGTTTGATTTCCTGTATTTGTCTTATTTGGCTTTGATGGACTTGCATCCTTTTTATATGAATTTGTAAAAATTGCCTGGGAATGCTTAATTTCATCTTTGTTCGAATACAAGGTGGCAATAGCCTGTAAATTTCCATCATTTCCATTTATGACATAAATAGTCAATCTATATACGATATCATCATATGTACACTTTTTATTATTTCCTGCACTTTGATACAGTGTATATGTATACGTTCCCAGATCCTCTAATGATATTGCTGATAGATTGACTGTATTTGCCCCTGTTATCTTCATAGTAAATATTCCATTTACCGATCCTAGTGGCATTGGATTGGTTATGTCATCGGCTACCAGTTTAATTTCATAATCCTCTGGTTTATTTGGTATGCTTCCAGTTAAAGAAATCTTAATAGGAAGGGTTATCGTTGGTTTATCTGCTGCCTGCACAGGTATGATAAGCATGCATGCTAAAAAGAGTATATAGAATGTCTTTATAATCTTTTTCATTAAACCCTCCTTCCTTTTTATTCTTTCTGTTATTCTGGTTCCATCATTGTTAAAACGATAGTTCTGGCATCTGTAAATTCAGAAGAACACGTTGTAAATGCTAGAACCTGTGGATTTATTGTTTGTTGTAATTCATGAATTGTATCTTTATTGATATACATTCCATTGCTTATCACATAGGTAATAAGGGATGACATATCATTTTGCCATGGTGTAGGATCAAAGATATAATCATCCGATGCACTTACTAACACAATGGCAAAGATTTTAAGCTTATAGGATCGATCTGGCAAGATTAAAGAACCTGTCTGATTCTTTCTAAAGAATTTCTCCTCTTTATAAAGATCTAAATCACCAAACATCTTATGATTATCCATATGATGTCCATAAAGAATGGAATAGGCATCCATAAAATTCTTATCGTTTCTATAATCCAAAAAGATACTGCCAGCAAGGGCAAATTCACCATAGACATCCCTATTGATATACGTTATATTATCCTCTCCATATAATACTGGATAGTCGATATTTGTATTATCCAAGGTTACCCATGCACAGACATCCTTATTGATCTTTCTAAGCTCTTCAAATGCTTTCTTATTGTCTTTTGTTGGTTTGTATTGAAGCATGTCTTCCTGTACATTCTGGGCTTGTGTATATATACGGTTGTTGTCATATAAAGCATAACCTGCATAAATACCCGCAATACAAAGGCATGCAAATACAATAAGACTGATTATGGAGTTTATGGCTTTCTGTATAAATCTAGACATAGTACTCCTTTTATATGCTATTGATTAGATTTCGTCATTAGCACGTCTTCTTGAGAAGAATACGATAAATCCTAGACCAACAACGGCAAGAATTGCGATATATGGAAGATTATTTACAATGATTCCTGTATCTGGTGTTTTCCCTTTGTTATTTGTAACTAATACTTCATCCAATGCCGAATCGATTGTCTTATCGTCATCATCATAATCATAATCAGCTGCATCATATCCACCATCAGCGGCTGCTGTATAATCATCTTCGACAACAGTATATGTCACACCATAAGGGATATTTGTAAAGTTAACCGATTCTCCATGTTTCAATGTGATTTCGGCATCTACTGTTCCATCGGCTTTCCAATCAGATGGTTTGATTTCTTTATCACCATAATAGATGCTTCCACCAATTGTTTTACCTGATGGTTTTGTAAATGTAACCGTAATATCGAATGGTGCATTCTTATCTCCTAAGTTACCCGTTACTTCTTTTTCAACTGTTAATGTACCTGCAGAATATGGATTTGTGATTACATCTGTCTTATCATCATCGTCATCTAATTCTGTGTGGACACCACCAATAACTTTTTTACCATTTTCATCTTGAATAACTGTAACAACTAAACGGATATCACTGCTTACATATCCAACACCAGCTGTATTTGCTGTGCTATTTTGTTTAATTATATACTTATAAATACCAACAGCTGGGAAATCCGTTGTCAATGGCAATGTGATTTCAACATCTTCTTTTGTACCTGTTGTAGTTGCATCACCTTCTGCAAATACAGCTGTTCCTACAGTTGGAAGTGGTACATCATCTTCAGTGACAGCTTCTCCATCTGATTTAAGACCTGTGTCTGAGAATCCATCTTTTGTGATTGAGAAACTGAATGTTTGAGCGGGTGATTCAGTTCCTGCATTTGTAAGTTTGAAATAATCTTCAATTTTAACAGTAACAGGATCTTCTGCTTGTGCAACTGCATATACAGCTGTAGTCATGCTGAATGCCATCACAAAGGCACATACAAGCGACATTAATTTTTTCATTTTTCTTTCCTCCTAATAAATGATTATGAAAATTTTTTATACTAATCCTTTAAGGATTTAGCACCTTTTTTATAGGCCCCTTCGTCTAAGAATAGTGAAAATCTTACTTTTCACATCCTTTACTGGGATAGAGCCAAAATCCCTGCTATCTTCCGTTTTAGTACGATAATCGCCAAGGATGAACACATGGCCTTTTGGTACTTCATACGGATAGGTTACGCCATCTTTTGGATAGGTTGGATACATGATCTCGCCACTTTGAGCTGTTCCATTGACAAGAAGGGTTCCACTCTCATCCAGAATGACAATATCAAATTCCTTGGCAACAACGCGTCCTATATAGTCTTTTCCATTTACGGTATAGACAACACAGTCATTTTTGATGAAGTCTTTTCCAATTCGGAAACTAAAGACAAGATCGCCATCTTTAATGGCGGGATACATTCCGTTGCCAGAAATCTGATTGATTAAAAATACTTGTGTGAACAGCACAAATCCGATAAGAGCAAGAAATGCAATTCGCGTGATTAAAGAAAACCACCCTTGCCGATCCAGGACTCTGTTTCTTCGCTTATTGATAATAAGCGATAGTTCCTTTAGATTATCCATCTTTTGGATTCCTTTTCTGGTACTCTAATAAGGCATCATAGCGTGCTCTTTCTTCTTTTAATGCTGTTTCATACATCGTATTCAACTCACCAATCTTCTTCCAGACGTCCGCTTCACTAACCCCAAAAAGGCGCTTTTTAAAGCGAACTTTCTTGAGCCAGCGTTTGATATCCTGAATGCTTCGATTGGTAATTTGTTCTTCCTTCACATCATCTGTAATAGATGATCGTTTATCTAATTTCCTTACCATATCAATCATCCTTTTCCTTTCTTCGATTTGCTTTCCTTAATAGAAGAATAGCACCACCAAATAAGGCAATCTCCAATAAAATGACATATGGCAGATTATCCATGATAATACCAGAATCTACGATTCCAGATTTTGTATTGGTTACGGTGATGTTTTGACCCGTACCATTAATAACTGTATATCCAGCTGATACATCTACATTGTTGGCTTTAATGGTTGTTGTATAGCCATTTACAGCGGTTTCTGAAACTGTCAATGTAGAACCAATTGGAACATCCTTCAATACAACGGATTCATTGTGATGTAAATCAAAGGTAGCCGTCTTATGATCGGAGGATAAAGTATATCCTGTTCCAGCTCCCATAGCTTCGCTACAAGTGACAGAGAAGTCAAAGTCTCTTGAACGATCCCCTAGATTTCCACTTACTATCTTTGTGATACTGACATCTTTCACAAGACTTTCCAGTGACCAGGAACCAACAAGGATAACATTTTCATCCCCCATAGTCTGATTACCTGTAACAATGCTTCCATCTCCATCTTTGATATGCCATCCACTGAATGTATAACGGATATTTTCAAATTCAAAGAAACCATCCTTTGTATAGATGGAATCTACCGTATAGGTATCTCCTTCTTCATATGATCCGTCATCAACCGGTAATGGATGTTCAGGTGGAATAACACCTTCCCATTCATAACTGACGGTATATCTATCAATTGGTGTATAGAACCACTGTCCCGTAAAAGTAATAGTATCCGCATCCGTTGGTGTATTAAACTGATATCCAGCCTGAATCAGGTTATGGGAATATGAACTTTCCCAACCCGTAAATGTCCAATATCCAACTGCAGCCGATGTCTTTGTCAATGAAGATGAATTATCCGCATTGATATAGACAACCGAATAGTTTCCATAACCAGCAGAATATGTACCATCTCCGTTATCAATTGGTTTCCCTTGCGTTGTATATAACGTTCCATAAGGAAGCTTACTTGATCCAGGAAGTCTTTGATCCGTAATACCTGTGATATTCCTTACTTCTTCTTCCCATTGATATGTAATGATACCTTCAATGTTACAGTCGATGGAACCACTGGCTGTACCACCATAGGAACCACCCGAATATGTTGATGTATAGTTGTATGTTAAGACAACCTCATTTTTAAATTTACCACCTAGATATTTACCATCTGTTAAATCATTTTCATTTAATGTATACGTAGCAGTTGTGATAACCGGATTGGTTGGACTAATAGTATCGAATGTACCAGCTGGTGCTATATAACCAATTGTGGCATCCTCAAGTTTTAAATAGGTACAATCAATCACAGTGGAATATTCATCCACTTTAAATTGATATGTAATGGTATCTCCTAATTGGAGAACAGTATTATCATCATATGAAATAGCTTGTCCATCTCGAGATACCGATTTTATTGTCTTTTCAACGGTAGGAAGTTTTTCTGATACAAAATTTACTGTCGTTTCATAATTATCGCCACTTCCATTCTTTGTGAAAGTTGTTGCTCCATGCGCACCTAAGGCTTTAGCACGGGTGAACAGATCACGCATGCCATCCAATGTCATATTGCCTTCCATTAATGACCATCTAAATCCATGTCCAGTTTTCCATGCGGAATCGGATCCAGATGTTGGAACTGTCGTCGCATCTGGATTGGCAAATGGGAAAGCTTTGGAATCCGATGCATCGGCATTTTCAGAAAGCGTTCCATCATCATTGAAATACATAGAATAGTACTGACTTGCTGAGTTACCAACACCCATTGTCGTCAATGCATATCCTTCATCCGGTATGGCAAAGAATATGATATTAAATCCATCTGTATATGTCTGATCAATTAAGACATAGGCACCCGAATCATCATAATTCAATGGATACAATGGACCACCATTAATCGCATAATAGACCGTTGTATTATCAACCTGACTAACAGTTACCTTAATTTTTTTAGAACCTGTTGTCTTTGGATTGTCTGGGTTGACATAAATGTTGTATTTTGTTGTTCCGTAAACAGCATATGTTTCACCAGCTGCAACACCACTTACTGTCAATGTAGTTCCACTTAACGATGTGGTTGCCTTTGTCGCATCACATGCTTTTTCTAAGGAACCCGAAACGCTAGTGACAGTTGCAGTACCACCAACCGGTACATAGACATTCTTTTCATCCGTAATGACAAGATCACCCGTTTCAATGTTGTATGTAACAATTCCTAATACAATACCCGTATTATCTTTTACAGTGGCAACAACCGTTGCATTACCTTCAGTAGAACTTGCCGTTACTGTATTGCCGCTAATCGATACAATGTCACTACCACTTGTGATTTCATAAGTAACATTTCCACTTGCTAAGCCAAGTTTCGATACTGGATCTAATGTTGCACTATCATTTGTTCGGATAAACTCATTTTGTTCCATTCTTAACAAACTAATATTGACAGTATAGGTAACACGACCTAAAACACCACCATCACTATTTTTAACCGTTGCGATAACCGTTGCCGTTCCTTCATTGCCCAAGGCTTTGATTGAATCTCCATTCATCGCAATCATACCTTGACCACTTGTAATCGTATAGGTTGCATTTCCACTGCTTAATCCTAATTTTGAAACAGGATCTACAGTAACTTCTCCACCTGTATTCACCGACCTTGTTTCACTATCCGATAGAGCTGTAACCGTAATCGCAAAGGATTCACCACCAATTGTGACACCGGTTAATCCTTCTGCAATACCATTGAACTGAATGGTAGTGGATGCAGGAACTGGATCCGATGTTGTAGCTGTCAAAGCCTGTCCTAAAGGATTTGTATAATTGGTTGAACGATAATACGTTCCTCCCTGAAAATAAAGGGTTGTTCCACTTGTTCTAGTTGTTGTTGTTTGCCATGCACTATTTCTATAACGTAAATAATAACTTGTATTTCCAACTTTTGTATATAAGCGAATTGTTGTTGTACTATATGGTGTCCATTCTACTGCACTTGCAATGTCACTTACCCATACAACATCCGTTCCACTTAAGGAAAGATATTGTCCACTTGCGTTTTTAATATATGTTGCTTTAGTTGTACTGATTGATGTAACTGGCGTTTCTACAGTTCCACCTTCTTGTTCATCCTGTCCTGTTACGGTAACGGATGCAATACCTGTAGGAGATGGACTATAGCTGCCTGCATAGTTACCACCTGTTCTTGTCTCTGTTACAGTACCATTTACTGGGACTGTAATTTCTGTACCTGTAATTGGATCGGAATCTAATTCCATGATTCCTCCTACAGAGAAGTGCGGCATGGTGAATCGATATTCATCATCCACTATATTTCCTGTAATTGTTGATGTTGTCGCATCACTATTAACCACAAAGGCTCTTACTCGGTTTACATTCCATTCATCTGAAATTGGAATGCGTATTTCAGCTTCTCCTGTATATGGTCCTGTTAAACAGTTTGGCTGTAAGTTAAAGGCAATCACATTGGATGCTCCATTTATGGTTGGGGCACTTGCAGAACTTACAGTAAAGGTTGTAAATGCGCCTCCTGTTTTATGGATGGTTACATTTGTAGTTGGATCAGTAATTGTATCATATGTCGGTATAACTTCTACCAATCCTCCAATGCCGGTATTAAAGTTTGGCATTTCAAATGTACAATATCCATTGTTTACTGTTCCTTCAATTAATGTTGTTGTATTATCATTATTCTTTATGAATCCTTTTACTAAAGATGTATTCCATCCTTCTGGAATTGGAATGGTAATGCTGGCTGATGCTACATAATTACCAGAAACAATCTTTGGTGCCATCTGATAAGCAACCACATTGGATGCACCCGTTACAGATGGTGCACTTGTAGAAGTTGCTGTAAAGGTAGTAAATTTACCATTCTGCTTATAAATTGTAACATCACTATCTGGATCGGTAATTGTATCATAAGTAGGCACACTCGGTTCATCAAAAGTTAATCCCAATGCACTGGATGCATATGTCTTATAAGACATTTCATAATATTTTCCTGAACCAGATCCCCATCCTGCTTCATTGTCTTCATATAAGATGGCAATGCTTCCATCTGGCATTTCTGTCATACAGGAATACATAAAGCTATCGGATGTATGTACGGAAGGTACTGATATTGTCTTGTTTGTCTGCCAGCTGATTGTTTTATCATCATTGACTAGACCAATCCAGATTTTTCCATTTTTACGATACGATGCACCACTTTGATCAGAACCAGTCGCTGATGGTCCTTGTGGTCCTGATACTAAAATGACTTGTTTGCCATCCGATGTCTTTGAATAGGTAATGGCTGACATCTGGCAGTTCGAGTTATTGTGAATGCCTGTATTCACCGAGGATGACCAGCCTGTTGACCAGTTATAATCGGCATAACATAGATAAGTCGTTCCATTTCGATAGAAGAAACGAAGCGTACCATCCGCTAATTCTACAACAGTCGCTTCGGATGACCAGCTAGCAGTATAATCAGTAGATTTATCCGCTGATCGACTCCAATTGACGCCATCTGTTGAATAGATAAATCCCATTCTTTGTGTATCTGCACTTCCATAATATTTATAGACTGGGAAAATGATAGTTCCATCACTTGTTGTAAAGCCTCTTCCTGGAGCTACTAGACAGACTTGTTCATTGGATGTTTTTATGTTGTTCAATAATTGTGGATCCGACCATGTTGTTCCATAATCATCCGAATAGGTTACATATAGATAGCCTGTTCGTACTACCTTAAATGGTGAATCGGAAAAGAACAGATTGGATATATATGTACGTGTACTTCCATTGACTGTATAGATATTAAATTTACCGTCCACATAATATCCTGTCTGGGCTGTACCACTATTGGAATAGATTGTATTTCCACTTAGATAATATCCATACGAAGAATGATTATCATTGCTTAATTTTAAACGACCGCTGCTATCAAATCCCAATGTTGTCAATGGTTGTGTATTACCACTACCATTTAAGGCAATACCATATGGATATAAGTCCACTAACATATAGACTCTGTTGCCCACAACGGTTAGTGCAGGGTCAATAAATGCCGTTGAACTCGATCCATTGTATGTATTTCCATTGTCACCTAAATAGTTGGCAATCGAATAATTCCATGTCGATCCTCCATCTGTTGATCTTGATACAATCGTATCTAGACCACCACCATCGTATGTACAGTTATAACGGATATCAGCTGCTGCTAATAAAGAACCATCTGGTAATGTCACCATCGATGGGATACGGAAACTGTTGCTTCCAGCTGTTCCATAAGGGAATGGATTATTGGATGTTGTTCCATTGGCTGGAGGGGTTGGCATTTCCGCTGCAAATGTATTTGGGATACAAGTAAATAACGCAAAAAAACTGCATAGCAAAAATACTAGCAGTCTGGTTGTTATAAAGTCTTTTCTCCCCTTCGTCGTTTTCATTTAAGTTCCCCTCTCATAAACAAAAACTATATTCATCAATACGCAATACTAATTTGCCCCCTAATTCAAAATAGTATTCCCCTCTAGTATCAATGAACAATAATAATTACTCTGATTCCATTCTAAAGTATCTATTTTCGTAAATCAAGTGAAAACGTTACCATATTGGGAATCATTCCCCACTTTTATGTATTTTATTGCTATTTTTTGGTAATTTATACAAAAATATATAAAAAATTTTTATATATTATTTT
>JABUSD010000305.1 GCA_021442845.1 Holdemanella sp. | reverse complement strand
CAAGAATCCGTCGTGGAGATGCTGCACCAATGGCAATCGTTGAATTCGTGAAGTAGAAACTTCTACTTCACTTTTCTTTTAAAGGGAAAAAGTATGAATTTAGAAAAGACAATGAAAGAATATGCCCAGCAGAATCAGATACCTGTCATGCTGGATGCTGGGGAAGATTTTTTGATAAAAACTATAGTTGAAAATAACTGTCATTCTTTTCTAGAAATAGGAACCGCCATCGCCAAGACATCCATTGCGGTATCCATTTTATTTGATGATATGCATGTTGTAACCATTGAACGAAATCAGGATATGATTAATCAGGCAAAAATCAACATCGCAAACAGTGCACATCCGGAAAGAATCACATTGATTGAAGGGGATGCATTGGATGTAGATTTAGGAAATCAGATGTTTGATTGTATTTTTATTGATGCTGCAAAAGCACAATATATTCGTTTCTTTGAAAAATACGCCAAGCATTTGAATGAAAATGGTATAATTATTACAGATAATATGTTATTCCATGGATTTGTTGAAAATCCTGAATTAACGCACAACCGAAATACAAGACAGCTTGTGGGTAAAATTCGAAGATATCATGATTATCTGCATTCATTAGAAGAGTATGAAACAGAATTGTTCCATGTCGGAGATGGTGTTTCAATCACAAGGAGAAAGAAATGAAATTTTTAAAAGCACTCTTAGCAATCACTACAGTTTTAGTAGCCATTGCTGCCATCTTTACAAAGGTGGATGAAGAAAAAAAGAAAAAGAAAGAATTGGATGAATTCTTCTGTCCAGAAACGGATGAACCGATTGTAAGAAAGCCCAAAGAATATCCTTATGAGCAGGTTGAAAAAGATGTTTTAGGACTTGAAAAATTAGAAAGTCGTTATGTATCCTGCTACTTTACATTTAAACTGGAAGATGAACAGAAAGCATTGAATTTCCAGGAACAATGCAGTGAGTTTGGGCTAAGCACAAGCATGGAAGAAAATATTGTAGATGTAATGTACAGCGGTGAGACTTCGTTGGATGAACTGAATGAATTCTTCATGAAGCTATATCCAGTTCTAGATGAATTGAAACCAGAATACCAGGGTGTTAACTGAGTAACCAAATAATTTACGGGTTTACCAAATAAATTACGGGGAACTTTACGGGTCTAGTACATTTTTGATAAGCCCCGTAAAGTTGAAAATAACCACAAAAAAAGGCATCGAAACAGATGAGTTTCGACGCCTTTTTATTGTGGCCTCTTCTTCTTGCTTGATTTTTGTTTAGTTACTTATTTTTGTTGTAGCTGCCTCTTTTTTTCCCGCTGTATGAATGTATTTGTTTTCGTGTTTTTGGTGTTGAAAGATACTTGGGATTTCTTCTGGTGGCCCACAGAATTCTATTGCGTGTATAATGGAAATTGGAGGAACCTCGAGCATTCCTCTTGTAATCCTTGGGCTTCCTATTAAAGGATTCCATAGGCCCGTTAGACAGCCGGGCATAATTTTCTATAATTTCTGATTTTGGTTTTCTTTGTACCTGGACTGTTGTAAATGAGGCTATGATCTGTTTCTTGTATCTTTTCAATAGAAGTGCGAAATCTACAAAGATACTCTGACTGGAAGCCCGATATTCTTTTATTAATTCATCAAGCTTATTTTTGACCTCATCATTAGTGGCATATGTACCGCTGTTGAAATCTATATACTTCTCTTTTAGTTCTCTTAATTCTCTGAAGTTTTTGTCAAGATTAAGAAACATTTCCTCAATCCTGAATGTATCTACATTCATCTGTAATCCTTTATTGTAGTAAATCTTATATGAATAGTTTATTTCATCCATATTCTTTAGAAGCACCCATCTATAATTCTTTAGAAGATGAACTTCCCTTGAATCCTTGATAGTCTTACAATCACGGTTTGTGTCATGGTTTTTCGCTTCCAATTCTTTCATATCCCTTTCTCTGTATTTCTTCATTACACTATGAATATATGAATTCAGCTGTGTAATCAGGTATTTGACTACATGAAAACTGTCAATTATGGATATCGAATTAGGAAAATACTCTTTCGGGAAATCTAGATATGGCTTGTATGCATCTGAGATGATGTATTTTACATTCTTCCTTTCCTCAATCGTCTTGGATAGGAAGTATCTTTCTAATGTATCTTTCCATCTGTCCTCGACAATGTCTATGATTTCTCCTGTAACGAAATCCATTATCACAAAGGCATATTTCCGTCTGTTGTTGATGTTCATGTACACTTCATCCACTGAGATTATTTCAGGAAGGGGAAGAGCTTCCAGATCGACATGTGCAGAAAAGATATCATGCACCTGAGTATCAGACATATTAAATTGTTTAGCGACAGAGGCAGTGGTACGGTTAAGGTCTTTCATTGCCTCGCACACATAGAAAAACGTAAGATCTGTCGACTGGGAACCAGGAAGAAGGAAAGGGTATGTCTCATTCATATAATGATTGCACTCCTTGTTTGTGCACTGCCATCCCCGCTCATGAACCTTGAGGATGAGCCTGGTTGTATCCTGAAGGATAGGGCAATTTACTGTTCGTACATAGATACCTTTTGAATGCATTCTTGCCTGACAGTTTGGACAATATGTAGGTTTAGGTGGCCTTTCGATATGAACATATTTTATGGAATCGATAGCTTCTACTTTTGTGATTCCATATGTTCCATCGTCCGGCAGATTTAAAAGCGTAAGCATTTCAGAACTGTTAGATATATACATGTTTTTCCTCCATAGAAGAGGCCTGTAAATATAATACCTGGACATCCATGAACGGAAACCCGTAAAGTTAAAAAAAAGGGCAGAATTGCCCCGTAAAGTTGAGATTGAACCTAGACCCGTAAAGTCACCCGTAAAAAATCGCCCCGTAAAAAATTTGGATACGCTGTTAACTTTGATTAAACCCTGGTTTTTTCTTTTTACATGCATTCTTTTTTGCGCTATAATATTACCACTTGTGGAAAAGAGTTGATAAGATGAACGCAATAGAAGTATCCAATTTAACTTTCTCCTATGATGGTCAGGTAGATGTCATAAAGGATATCTCTTTTTCTATTGAAAAGGGAAACTATGTAACTATTGTTGGACACAATGGGTCTGGTAAGAGTACAGTCGCAAAGCTTCTGATTGGTTTGTTAGAAGCAAAGAATGGAAAAGTTGTGATTATGGGACAGGAACTGAATGAAAAGAACGTTTATGATATCCGTTCTAATGTAGGTATCGTATTTCAGAATCCAGACAACCAGTTTATCGGTTCTACAGTAGCTGATGATATTGCCTTTGGGCTTGAAAATCACTGCATTCCTCAGGAAGATATGCAGACAATCATCGAAGATGTTGCATCGCGTGTAAATATGCAGGATTTTTTAAATAGTGAACCAACAAGACTATCTGGCGGGCAGAAACAAAGAGTTGCGATTGCTGGTATCTTAGCGATGGAACCAGACATCATCATCTTTGATGAATCAACAAGTATGTTAGATCCTCAGGGGAAAGCTAGCATTAATAGACAGATTCAAAAATTACATGATGAAAAGAACATTACGATTTTATCGATAACACACGACATGGAAGAAGTTGCTCAAAGCGAACACGTGATCGTATTAAATAAAGGTAGAATTGCTATGGAAGGTTCTCCTAAAGATATCTTTAAAGAAGAAAAGAAATTAAAAGAAATGAAATTGGAATTGCCTTTCGCCTTGGAATTCTCAAAAAAATGCAAAGAAGAAGGATTGATCAAGGAAGAGGTATGTACATTAGAAGAGGTGGTGGAACAGTTATGTCAATTGAAATCCATCAGCTAGAACATACATATAATGCAGGGACATCATTTGCCCATGCAGCCTTAAAAGGGATTGATTTAACGATTCCTGAAGGGAAGGTAACAGCCATTATAGGACAGACTGGATCAGGAAAATCAACTTTAGTTCAGCATCTAAATGGATTGCTGATTCCTACTGCAGGATCTTTGGAGGTATGTGGATTTCATATCCAGCCACTGTTAAAAATCAAGGATGTGAAAAAGCTTCGTAAAGAAGTAGGGCTGGTATTCCAGTTTCCAGAATATCAGTTATTTGAAGAAACAATTGAAAAGGATATTGCCTTTGGTCCAAAAAATTTTGGTGTATCTGAACAGGAAGCCAATGCACTTGTAAAGAAGATACTTCCATTGGTAGGCCTGGATGAATCCTTTCTGGTGCGATCTCCATTTGAGTTGAGTGGAGGACAGAAGCGAAGAGTTGCGATTGCCGGTATTTTAATTTTAGATCCAAAGGTGCTGGTCTTAGATGAGCCTGCAGCCGGTTTAGATCCGCAAGGTGCAAAGGAAATGATGAGCTTGTTCATGCGACTAAACAGAGAAGAAGGAAAGACAGTACTTCTGGTTTCACACGATATGGAACATGTTATGAAATATTGTGATCATGTCATCGTTCTGGATCATGGAAAAGTTCTCCATGAAAGTGATGTAGCTACATTCTTTGAACATCCTGAATGGATGGTTAATATTGGAATCAATCCACCAGGTATTATTCGTTTAAAACTGGAACTAAGAAAAAAAGGATTTACGATTCCAGATGAAATTCTGGATGCTGATTCTTTACTGGAATGTATAAAAGGGCAGGTGAAGAATCATGAATAATTTTGCACTTGGCCGCTATTTACCATTAGATTCTGTTGTACATAAGATGGATCCAAGATCAAAGATCATGATTATGCTGTTCATGATGATCTCTGTCTTTGTACCAGCCGGTGTTTATGGATATGCAATAATCGCTCTGTTTGTGATTCTTGCACTTGTACTATCAAAACTATCGATTGGATATGCCTTAAAGGCTATGAAGCCAATGCTGTTTATGATGGGGTTCTTATTTGTAATCAATCTGCTTGTGATAAAAACAGGAACACCACTTATAAAGATTGGATGGTTCAGCATCTATTCAGATGCCATTTATCAGACGCTATATGTTGTTGTGCGTTTACTTTTCATGGTTGTGATTACAACAATTCTAACCGCAACGACAAAACCGTTAGATTTGACATTAGGAATTGAAAAATTATTAAAACCATTTGAAAAGATTGGTATACCAGCGCATATCATTGCGATGATGATCAGTATTGCTCTACGTTTTATCCCGACATTAATTGAAGAAACGCAGCGTATTATGAATGCGCAGGCATCGCGTGGTGTTGATTTGGAAAATGGAACTTTAAAAGAAAAGATTAGCGCCTTACTTTCGTTGATTGTTCCACTATTTGTATCCGCTTTTGAAAGAGCTGATCAGTTAGCAAATGCGATGGAAGCAAGAGGATATAATCCAAATAAGACACGTACACGATATAAGGTATTAAAAATGCAGGCAATTGATTATGTTGCGATGCTTATCAGTGTTCTAGTCATGGCTGCATGTTTTGGAATCTGGTTATACGTATGATTTATAAATGTACAGTAAGCTATGATGGTTCCAATTATGCGGGATGGCAAAAACAGATCAATGCCATAGGCATACAGGAAATCATTGAAAAAGCACTCACAAAAATTAATAAGGAACCGATTGAAGTGGTTGCCAGTGGAAGAACGGACGCTAAGGTCCATGCCCTTGGGCAGGTATTCCATTTTGATGCCACGATACATATGCCTTGTGAAAACTATAAGCATGCCATTAATGCATTGCTACCTTATGATATCCGTATTGTAAAGGTAGAAGAGGAAAATGATGATTTTCATGCCCGTTTTTCAGCAAAATATAAACGGTATGATTATGTATGCAGTTTTGACAAGGACAATCCTTTCCTATATAAATATGCAGAATTTGTTCCGGATACAATCGATATCGAAAAGATGAAAGAAGCTTCTAAATATCTATTGGGAACACATGATTTTACAAGTTTTTCATCAAGTCGGATTGATGAAAGAAAACCCCGCATAAAAACAATCACAACCATTGAATTTGTGATGGAAACAAAAGGGTTTCGTATTATATTTAAAGGGACAGGATTTTTACGTTATCAGGTTCGCATGATGACAGCTACACTATTAGAAGTTGGCAAACATAAAATAGAATGTGAAGAAGTAAAGGAAATCTTAGAGAAGAAAGACAAGATGGCATGCAGATACAATGCAAATGCAGCTGGACTTTATCTTGTTGAGGTTTTATATTAGAGGGGATTTATGAGAAAGACAAATTATCATATGCATACAGAACGATGTCAGCATGCATATGGAAAGGATGAAGAATTTGTATTGCAGTCTCTTAGACAAGGGTATAAGGAGATTGGTTTTTCAGATCATGCCTGCTGGAATTATGATTCTGATTTCATTCCACATATTCGAATGCCTTTTTTTCAGTTCCGAGATTATAAGGAAAGCGTTTTAAGTCTAAGAAACAAATATAAAGGAAGTATCAATATCTTATTTGGTATGGAAGCAGAATATTTTGAAAAATATATGGATTGGATGCTGGATTTCTGTATTGAAGAGAACATTGATTACTTGATTCTGGGGAATCACTTCTGGGAAAGCGATGAAAAGGGTGTTTACTATGGATATTGTAAGCCAAAATATGTAAAAGAGTATTTTAATTCCATGGAAAAAGCGATTCGCACAGGCATGTATGCTTATGTTGCACATCCTGAATTGATTATGCGAAATCCATATTTAAAATGGAATGATAAGATTGAAGAAGGCTTTACAAGAATCTGTATGGCAGCTAAGGAAATGGATATGCCAGTTGAATTAAATTGTGCTGGATTACAGCATAACATTCGCACAGGAACAGAGACATATCCATATTCAAAATTCTGGGAATTGGCAGCAAAAATAGGATGCAAGGCAATCATTGGATTGGATGCGCATTCATTACAGGATCTGGATTCAAAATGGTATGATTTAGCAGTAAATTACCTGAATAGGTTCGACATTGAAATTGTCGATTCTATCAAAAAAATCGACTATGAAAATTTAAAGAAAAGTCAAAATATTCGTTGACTTTTCTTTTTAATTCTCATAATATATTAATTGGCTTTACGCAATCTATGCCTGACCTAATCAATAGATTGATATAAGCAAGCATGAAAAATACTTTGAGGATGAGCCCGGTAAACTCAAAATCAGGAGGAAAAGAATTATGCGTCAAACAACAATGGCTAAACCAGCCGAAGTAGTACGTACATGGTATGTAATTGATGGTGAAGGACAGACTTTAGGACGTCTTGCTACTACAGCAGCTCATGTATTAAGAGGTAAAAACAAACCTACATATACTCCAAATGTTGACTGTGGAGATTATGTAATTGTTATCAATGCCGACAAAGTCGTAATGACTGGAAACAAGTATGCAACTGAAAAATACTACAACCACAGTGGATACTATGGTGGGTTAAGAGTTCGTACAGCAAAAGAAATGAAAGAAAAATATCCAGTTGAATGGGTAGAAAGAGCAATCAAAGGTATGTTGCCACACACTAAATTAGGTGATGTACAGCGTGGACATGTATTTGTTTACACTGGAAGCGAACACCCACATGCAGCTCAGAAACCTGTTGAACTTAAGGTGAAAGGATAGGAGGAATAGAATATGGCTAAAAAAGAATTAGTTCAGTATTTAGGTACAGGACGCCGTAAAAGCTCTGTTGCTCGTGTATTCTTAAGACCAGGAACTGGAAACATTGAAGTCAACGGAAAAACTTTAGAAGAATATCTTCCATTAGAAACATTAAGAATGGTTGTTAAGTCACCTTTAGAATTAACAAACACTCTTGATCAGTTCGATGTATTAATTAATGTACATGGTGGTGGTTACACTGGACAAGCTGGTGCAATGCGTCATGGAATTACACGTGCATTAATGGAAGCAAGCAGTGACTATCGTCCAGCATTAAAAGCTGCAGGATTTGTTACACGTGATTCTCGTATGAAAGAACGTAAAAAATACGGTCTTAAAGCAGCTCGTAGAGCACCTCAGTACTCTAAACGTTAATCGATTTACGAGAAAGATTCAAGATCATGGATTATTCCGTGGTCTTTTTCTTTTGTGTGATTATAAGAAAACCTGATGGGATTCATCAGGTTTGGTAAGAATCAGTTCGGCAAATTGCAAACAGCCATCTCGATAACGCTATACATCCAGTTGCTTTTTCACTAAGGATAAAATAAATTTGTTTAAATCTTCTGCTTTTTGCTCAACAACTTCATAACCACTACCGGTAAAATTTGCAACAATAACAACACGGCTCATTCTCTTCGTTTAGCGAACTATAGTCCAGATATGCCATGCAACCATCATCAAAGTTTCCATGCTTCGGGTAATCCAAACTCCGTTCGATCATTCAATGCGTATGTAACAGAGTTACCTTTCAACTCGCCAGAATCATCATAAGGAACAATTCCGAAGTTTTCGTTGCCAAAAAAAGATAAATAACCACATTGTTAGTAAAACTCATAGCACTGTGTAGAAAACCCGATTCCAAGCAGTTCCTCGGATTTGAGTATTTCTTCCTTACTTCTTCCTCCTGCTGTGGTGTAATACATGCACTTTGGTGCAAACTCCATTGCATCTTTAAAGTTCTTATAGCCGATGATTTACCTACGTTATATTGATGCCAATTGCATAAATGAAATGTACCGCTTGAAAAACATAATGATAGGAAAATGTCGTTTCCGTATATTTTCAAAACCATAAATTGTACTCACAAATCGGAATCTATCATTTTGTTTCTAGTGAATTATTCACACATCCAATCGGCAATGTCCTTTATAATGATTCCTTCGTATTGATATTCTTTTTGATGAGTTCTTGCAAGAATTATTTTTGGATACGCATCTTTTATCGCTAGCAAAGGAGAATATTCTCTTTCAAAGGTTTCGGGATTATCAATGTATTCAGACACCTGAATATATATTTTCTCGCTTCTTCGTATAGCGACAAAATCAATTTCCTTCTTATAAAGAACCCCAGCATAAACCTCATATCCTCTTCGCAATAGTTCTATGGCAACAAGATTCTCTGAAATCCTTCCAAAATCTGGATTACGATTACCAAGACGTGCCATTCGGAATGCAGGATCTGCAAGATAATACTTATCATTAGATGCTAAGTATTTCTTGCCACGAATATCATATCTTCTAAT
>JABUSD010000342.1 GCA_021442845.1 Holdemanella sp. | reverse complement strand
CGGTTCATATCCCATTTTACATATTCAATGTTGTTCTCTTTTAATAATGTCGATAGTCTTTCATATAAATAATCACGTACATCTTTTCTTGTGATATCTAAAACTAACTGGTTACGAGCGCGAACAGGAATACGTCCTGGAATCTTTAATGCCCAGTCGGGATGCGCTTTATATAAATTCGATTCTTCATTGACCATTTCAGGTTCTACCCAGATACCAAATTTTAAGCCCATGTCATTGATTTCTTTGATTAGATTTGGTAATCCACATTGAATCTTATCTTCATTGACATACCAGTCTCCTAGACCGCTATTGTCATCATTACGGATTCCAAACCATCCATCGTCCAATACAAGAAGTTCAACCCCTAAGGCTTTAGCTTCACGCGCAATCGAAACAAGCTTACGATCATCAAAATCAAAGTATGTAGCTTCCCAGTTGTTCAATAGAACCGGACGACGAGCTACCTTATATTGTCCACGGCAGATATTGTTGCGGATGATTGAATGATAGTTCTGTGATAGTGGAGTTAACCCATTGGCAGAATATGTCATAATGACTTCTGGTGCAGCAAACATATCCCCAGGCACTAGATCCCATTCAAACTGATCATTCTGAATACCCATGACAATACGTGTGTTGTGCAGCTGGTCTAGATTAAATTCCGCGTTGAATCCACCGGAGTATACAAGCATAAATCCATAACAGCTTCCATAGTCTTCATTGGCTTCATGATCGCATAGAATCACAAAAGGGTTTTGCTGGTGAGACGATGTACCACGATTGGAACCAACCGTTTCAATCGCATGACGCAAATAACGTCTTTCCAATTGTCTTTCAAGGGCATGGCGACCCCAGAAGTTAATCATATCCCATTTACCATATAAGATATCCAAACACATAGAATCTGCCTTTAATAGCTTAATCGTACCATCTCCTTCATTGATGAAACGCGTAGCACGAGTAATAATGTCGGCATTTTCAAAGACACCATAATATAAATCAACACGTAAACCCGTGTGTTTATCCTTGATTGTTACGATTAAAGTCTCGGCTTCCCCACCATTATCATAGGTAGCGGGTAGACCAGGAATGGAATATTTACCGCTTTCAATGCGATGTCCTACATAACGGAAATCCGCCGCATAGCTTCCATCTGGATTCTTAACGGCAATACTGTTGACACGATAATCCCCAACCCCATATCCGGTAAATTCCTGCGGTAAGATATTGAATGAAACAACACGTTCTGGACACACTTCATCGGGTTGTCCCGCACAGGCACGGTCAATATCCTTATATAAATAACTCATATCAGCATCCGATATTCTTTTTCCATAATAGGTATGTATTAAAAAGTTATATTCGTTTATTTTCATTTGATACGTCGTATTTTTAGTATTTAATGAAATTGTTCTGTAGACTTCATTATATAAAATGCTCATATAAATTATCCTCCTATATCCCTTTGTTATAATCGCATTTATAAACTGTTAGAAAGACCAACAGTCTCTATATGCTAGCATAGTAATTCTTGTTTATCAATACTCTTAGTCAGTTTTTTTTACCAAAAATATAAGCTGAATTTATATTCTAAATCCAGCTTATTTTTTATTCAGTTTTTAGTCGGTATTCTATTATAACTTACCACCAGAAGTAGCGATACCAGCAACGAATTGTTTCTGGAAAATTACATAGATTACGATCATTGGCAATACAGCCAATACAGCAGAAGCCATCATTGTTGGATATTCAGATCCATACTGACCTTGCATCTTAGCAAGTGCAGCTGACAATGTAGTTGTTTCTGATTTATTACATACGATCATAGGCCACATCAAATCTTTAAATGCGAACAATGCAGTAAAGATACCTAATGAAACCATTGAAGATTTAGTTAATGGCATCATGATACGTAAGAATTTTTGACCGATATGACATCCGTCGATACCAGCAGCTTCTTCCAGGTCTTTTGGTAAACCTTGATATCCAGTCTTTAATAGGTATGTACCGAATGCAGTTACAGCACCAGGGAATACCAGACCAGCCATCGTGTTCAACCAACCAAGTTTAGAAACCATTAAATACTGAGGAATGATGAAAATCTGTGATGGAACCATCATCTGTACAAGGATTAATGTGATGATGAAGTTCTTTCCAGGGAATTTCAAACGTCCTAATGCATAACCAGCCATAGTAGCTGTTAAACATGCACATACAACACGCCAAACAATCATCAATAATGTGTTCTTATAAAGAACGAAGAAGTTGTATGACTGCCATACTTTTCCAAAGTTTTCCCAGTGCCATCCATTAGCAGGGAAAATATAGAATGGACTTACTGAAATTGCTTCCTGATTTGTTTTTAAAGCTGTTAAGATCATCCATGCAAATGGTACTAACATGATGAAAGAGAAAATAATTAAGATAATGTGGATCAAAATTTTAGTGATCTGATCTCTAGTTTTAGCATTTTCCATAATTGATCCCCTTTCTAGTTATAGAATACAAATTTCTTCTCAGCTTTTTGAAGAATTACTGTAACGATCATAATGAATACAAGCAATACCATGACAAGCGTAGCACCATATCCTTTATTACCATTTGTAAATGCATATTGGTAGAACAAGTAAACAACAGATTGTGTTTTCTGTAATGCGATATTTGTCTTATCCATAACCATGAACATTAAGTCGAATATAGTTAAGGCACCAATGATACGAGTCTGAACGATAAAGAAAGTCGTTGGGCTTAATAGTGGAATTGTGATGTTGAAGAATTGTTTGATTCCAGTTGCACCATCAATTTCAGCCGCTTCATAATAGTCACCAGGAATTTCCTGTAAACCTGAAATAAATAGAATCATGTTGTAACCAATAATTGACCATACACCAATGATACCGATTGCAATCCAAGTAATTTTTGGATTTGAAATCCAGGCAACATTTGTACCAAGGATATTATTGATTAAACCAAATTGCTGGTTGTATAACCATTTCCAAACCATGGCTACGGCAGCAGGTGCACAAACCATTGGAAGGAAGAAAATAGTTCTATAAAGAGATTTCCCTTTAATTTTTCCATTTAGGAATACTGCAAGTACCAATGCGATACATACTGATAGAGGAACTTCAACAATTGCATATTTGATTGTATTCCATAATGATTGCCAAGTTTCGCTAGCTGCTAATACAGCTTTGTAGTTTTCAATACCATTGAAAACATTTCCTTTACCAAAGTCTCCAGTCTTGCAGAACGATTGCCATACTGTGTTGAAAATAGGATAGAAGTTAAGGATTAATAATCCGATTACTGTAGGGGCTACAAATAGCCAACCCCACATCGCTTCATTCTTTTCAGCAGCTGTCATTTTCTTTTTCATATCTGCTCTCCTTCTCTTAATAGAAAGAGCATGTAGCATTCACCACATGCTCCTTTAGTCTTGTAAAAAATTATTCTTTAGCGATAGCGTCTTCGATGATCTTCTGAGCGTTTTCGCAAGCTTTAGCCATTGCATCTTTGTCAGATGGTTTTAACCAAGCATCAAGGAATGCACCTTCTTTTTGGATTGCATCTTCCCAAACTGTTGTATTTCTAGTGTAAGGACGGAAGTATAGAGTTCCAGTTTCTTCAACTTTAGTGAATGCAGAAACGTCCATTCCTTCGAATGCAGAAGCAAATGCTTCAGAAACACCTTTCATACCACCCATAGTAACACCATATTCAGCCTGTAATTTCTGTCCTTCTTCTGAACAGAAGTAAGCGATTAAGTCGAAGCATTCTTGAGGTCTAGATTCGTCAGCCTTGATAGCCCATCCTAAACCGTTGTAAGCAGAAACACGTTCACCAGCATCTTCTTGACCATTTCCGTTAGCATCAGCATAAGGTAATTCAACCCATACATAATCAGCAGCATTTTCAGCAGTGTAGAATGAGTTAATCATCCAAGAACCCTGAGTAATCATAGCAGTTTTTCCAGATTTGAATAATGATTCAGTTCCAGTTTCAGCAACAACTGACTGAGGAGCAGAAACTTCAAGAATCTGTCTTAACATTTCCATACCAGCTTTTGCTTTGTCTGAACCGATTGTAGTTCCCTTGTGATCAGCTGTAATGATATCAGCACCGTAACCTTGAACAAAGTTATACCATCCATCCTGGTTGTTTGATGTATTCACTGCGAATCCATAAACGTCACCGTTAGATTTCTGAGTAATTTCAGCTGCAGCTTTCTGAACATCATTCCATGACCAGTTATCAGTTGGAACAGCTACGCCGTATTGTTCGAAGATAGCTTTGTTGTAAAGAAGTGCGATAGTGTCGTGGTCTTTTGGTAATGCATATTGAGATCCACCTGATTGGTAAAGAGTAGTAATACCATCATAGTAAACGCTCATATCTAATCCAGCATCTTTGATATAGCTATCTAAGTTCAATAGCATATCGTTTTCCATGTACATCTGAGCTGTGTTAGAGTGCATCCAGAATACATCTGGTAAAGTTCCACCAGAAGCACCTGATTCTAACAATGTCCAGTAGTTATCCCAGTCAACGACTTCGATACGTGCTTTGATACCTGACTTTTCAGACCATTTGTCAGCGATCTTCTGAAGACCTTCCTTCTGGTTGTTATCCCAAATGTTAATTAGGATTTCATCAGAAGATGATCCACCACCTGAAGAACTTCCGCCACCACAAGCGACAAGTGAAGCAGCCATAGCACCACTTAGCAATGCTGCTCCGAATTTTTTGAATTTCATAATTATCCTCCTAATCAAAAAATCTTTTACAAGATTATCATCAAGAATATTGTACTTGATATTCTGTTATAAAACTTGTCAAAATGTTATATTTTTATGACCTTTCGTTTTTTCCTTGTAAGCGCTTTACATAAATATTTACAATACTGTGACATATGGCACACTTTGTGAATGATATATGAAAACTATTATATTCGAAAATAAATTCGTTAAAAAACTATAATTTCGTAAAATGTAACCACTTACATCTTTTACAAATCGAATCATACTATCATTTGTCCCAATTTAAGAGTAAAATACTTGTAATACATTCAACCTAATTCAGTCAACATAAAGACAAGTATTCCATTGATAACTTATATATAATAGGAGAAAGCGAGGTATAGAATATGTCAATTTACTACAATGAAGTGGCAAGGACTTTTACATTGCACACAAAACACACATCCTATCAGATGAAGGTAGGTCCATCCAACTATCTATTCCATTTATACTATGGACCATCTATGACAGATCCTGATTTAGATTATCAGATTATGCAGTACGATAGAGGATTCTCAGGAAACCCCTATGAATATAGAAACAAGAGAACATTCTCCCTGGATGCCCTTCCTCAGGAGTTTACAACCCTTCAGCAGGGAGACTTCCGTATTTCATCCATTGAAATAAGCAACAGCGATGGAAGCTATTCCTTCAATGGACATTTTAAAGACTATACGATTACCAAAGGAAAATATAAACTGGATACACTACCTTCCAGCTTTGCGACAGATCGGGATACAGTTGATTCCTTAGAGATTACCTTAGAAGATGAGATTTCAAAAATTGAAGTCACATTATTATATGGTGTCTTTGAAGAAGCGGATATCATTACCCGTGCAGTTAAAGTAAGAAACAATGGAAATGGAAGAATTCATTTAAAGAAGATCATGTCTACATGTTTAGATTTTGTGAATGGTTCCGATTTAGAAATTGTAAACTTACATGGACGATATGGACAGGAAAGAAACTTTGAAAGACAAAGATTAACCCACCATATCCATACGATCTCTTCAGGGCGTGGTTCTTCCAGCCATCAGCAGAACCCATTTGTAATGCTGTGCAAGGAGAATACAACCGAAGATGCTGGAGATTGTTATGGGGCTACTTTAGTCTATTCAGGAAACTTTCTAGCCGAAGTAGAACTGGATCAGTACAACCAGGCGCGTCTATTGATGGGAATCAACAGCAAGCAGTTTAATTTCATTTTAAATCCAAAGGATGTTTTTGAAGCCCCTGAAGTATTGATGACATTTACCGATTTAGGCTTTACTTCCCTATCGCATACATATCATGATTTCTTTAGACAGAATATGTGTGAGAGCAAGTTTGTCCATGGTGAACGACCAATTCTAATCAATACATGGGAAGCGACTTTCTTTGATTTTGATGATACCAAATTAATTGAAATCGCCAAGGCAGCCAAGAATATGGGTGTTGAATTAATGGTTATGGATGATGGCTGGTTTGGTGATCGCATGGATGATAATGCCGGTTTAGGAGACTGGGTTGTCAATAAGAAGAAAATTCGCTGTGGTCTAAATGAACTGGTAAAACAGATCAATGATATCGGATTGAAATTTGGAATCTGGTTTGAACCAGAAATGGTCAGTGAAGATTCCGACCTTTATAGAGCGCATCCAGACTGGGCGATGCAGATTCCAGGAAGACCTGCTGTACGAAGTCGAAACCAGCTCGTGTTAGACTTGACACGAAAAGATGTGCAGGATTATCTAATCGAGAGTGTCAATGCCGTTTTAGATAGTGCCAATATCTACTATATGAAATGGGATGTCAACCGTTCAGTAACGGATATCTTCTCGAATGAACTACCACCCGAACAGCAAGGTGAAGTCTACCACCGTTATATTCTCGGTTTATATCGCATCTTAGATGGCATTGTGAAAACGCATCCGGATATCTTATTTGAAGGATGCTCAGGAGGTGGTGGACGCTACGATCCAGGTATGCTTACCTACTTCCCACAATACTGGAATTCGGATAACACAAAACCAATTGATAACTTAAAATTGCATTATGGAACTTCCTTCCTCTATCCAATCTGTACGATGGGTGCCCATGTATCGGAAGCCAATCCAAACATTTCCATTACCACAAAAGCTTGTGTTGCGATGTGTGGAACCTTTGGATATGAACTGGATGCGACAAAGCTATCCAAAAAAGAGATTGCGGAATGCCGAAGACAGAGCCGATTATTCAAGAAATATCGACCAATCATCTTTGAAGGCGATTACTATCGTCTAACCAATCCATTCCATCCAGGCAATCTAAGTGCATGGCAATCGGTATCCAAGGATAAGAAGGAATCATTAATCAGTGTTGTTGTGACAAACTTAACGGTTAATGGTCCACAGGAATATATCTTAGCTAAAGGACTAAATCCAGACTGGTTCTATTATGTTGACCAGCTGGATATGGAAATCTCCGGGTCTGCTCTAATGCACATCGGTATTCCAATTCCTAGAGAAATACCAGAATATACTTCATTCCAGTATCACTTAAAACACAAAAGAAAATCAAACAAATAAAAAGACGTTGCCAAAACGTCTTTTTATGTATCGTTTCTTACCTTTGTAAGCTGTTCTTCATGGAACTGTTTTTCATATTTACGATATTGTCCAGGGGCTTTACCAACATGTTTTTTAAATGTCTTGGTAAAAGTCTCCGGATTCTTATATCCGCATAAATAACAGATCTTACTGACGGAATAATCCGTTTCAATTAACAATTCTTCCGCATAGGATATTCTAAAATCGGTTAGATACTGCTGTGGTGAACAGCCTCTTTCCTTTTTAAATAGACTGAATAAGTAGCTGCGATCAATATTGATTGAATTGGCAATTTTCTGAATGGTAATTTCATTGGAAAAATTGTTTTCAATATAATTGACAGCCTGCTGCACATATTTATTCTCTGCATCAAATTTTGAATAATCACTGGATGCGCCATTTCTAGATAATACTTCCAAGTACGAAAACAACAAGCTTTGCAGTTTAAACTGGTTGGATATCGTATTGTGATTCAATTTCAACATATCATCCACCAGCTGCATCAATTCATCACCAAAATCGGTATCGAAAATAGGATTCTTTTCATTTATGCCAATGGCCGATAGATATTCCTTGCATTTATCACCACCAAAGCCAATCCATGAGTATTCCCATGGATCATCTTCATCCGCCTGATAATAGGTCAGCTGGCCAGGCCGGATTAAAAAACCCTGGCCTTGTTGTAGATGGTATATATGTTTTCCTACTTTAAAAATACCTTTTCCTTTTGAAATATAGTGGATCAAATACACCTGTCTAACATGAGGACCAAAAGAATGCTCTGGTTCACATGTTGATTTTCCGCAGAAATTCAAGTATAAGTCCGTAAATCTAGATTTTGGCAAAAATAATGTACTTACATCTTCCATCGTTTGCCATCCCTTTCTACTTTCCCTTTACACTTATATGCAATGTATGTTCATCCTTATTGGATAATAGGAATTCATCCAATGTTTTGGCACCCCATGTATCATCTCCACCAACACCCATCTGGCTTTCATAGATGCAGACAACCGTCTGATATGGTTCTGGAAGTTCATCCTGGTGTCTTGCGTTTTCCATTTCAAATGGGGTATATGGAATTGCACTGAATTCCATATTCTTTCCTTCAAAGATGATGGAATGCTCTCCATTGGATACTTCAATGGATTGTACATTGGTTCTATTTCCACACTCCTGTGGGTATAGATATGGCGTTACATTCTTTCTGACATTGTATTCAAACTTACCAAGTAAAGCCCCTTTATTACGGTCAATGTAATTTTCATCTGGTCCATATCCAAAATATGTTACCTGGTCATATTCCTTATATAGATGGAACATCATACCAAAGGCAGGCATTTCAATATCATTGAAACCTGGCATATTTTCCATATCAATATCCATATGATCGGCATACATTGTAAAGATGACATGGACCGTATCCTTTTCAATGCTTGGAAGGATATAGTCAAAGTAGACTTTACATACCGTTTCTTCTTTTTCAATCTTTCTGAATTGAATTGTATTGAACATACTTGCTGCATACCATTTCGCATAACGATATCCATATTTATTTTCAACATCGTTATTGGTAGACGCTCTAAAGAAGTTAGGTTTAGGCATTACACGAACCATTTCTTCCTTATCCACTTTAAAAGATGTCAATCCTTTAACTTTCGAGAATTTAACACTATAGTTCTGTCCAATAACACCAATATCCATGAAATCTTCAATGATAGTAACTTTACCATCCAACCATGTTTCTTTCTTTTCATATGGATAAACAAACTGTTCATGAGCCACTTCATGTTTATCCTGATTGAAGAAACGAACAACAACTACATATTGTCCTTCTTCTATATTTACATGATATGGATTGGAAATCGATGTCGTATCCCCAGGATTTAAATCGATTACCATTTCCTTATCATCGATTTTCTGTCCATCTTTATAGAGTTCTATATTGATAATATATTCATTTAAATTGGAGAATAAGTAGTTATTGGTAAACTGGATCGTCTTTTCATCAATAACCATATCTACATATTGATAACAGTATTTGACTTCCTGCATCTTAGGGGTAATGGAACGATCGGCAAAGACGATACCATTTCCACAGAAATCATAA
>JABUSD010000231.1 GCA_021442845.1 Holdemanella sp. | reverse complement strand
TTGGGTCAATGTATGCAAGAACTGGCAGTAATGAGGAGAGAGATCTCCTTTTTTTGTTAGTCAAGATCTTCGCCATTGCTTGACAACAACAATACTGCTTTGGCATTACTAACATTAAAGGTTTTACGTATTATTTCATACTCTTTAATTTCTTCTATATTCCTGAAACCATTATCTTTCAGCTGACGTAGCAAAAGAGTCCTATCATTACTCTCGATATCGGGGCTCATTGATATGAGCAGCGGCACCGTTGAGATATTTTCATCAAGTTCTCCATAATAATTCTTCATAACTTTTGTGAAGAATTCTTTTTTCTCGGTATACATTCTTTGTAGTTCTTCATAATAGGAATCATCAAAGTTTAAACCCGTCACACAGGCTTCCTGTAAAGGGGCTGCTGCCCCTACGGTTAAAAAGTCATGGACTTTCTTTACCTCTTCAATTACTTTTTCATTTCCAATGACATATCCAAGACGCCATCCAGTAATCGAATATGTCTTTGATAAGGAAGAACATGTAATCGTACGATCAAACATATTTGGTAAAGTAGAAAAATAAATATGTTGATTTGGTGCATAGACAATATGCTCATAAACTTCATCGGTAATCACAAATGTATCATATTTTTCAGCTAATGAAGCGATATATTCCAGTTCATTCCTTGTGAATACCTTTCCACATGGATTGGATGGATTGCATAGAATCAACGCCTTCGGATTCTCTTGAAAGGCTTTTTCAAGGACTGTTCGATCAAAATCAAAGGTAGGTGGTACAAGTGGTACATAGATAGGAATAGCCCCCGATAAGATCGCATCGGCTCCATAATTTTCATAGAAAGGTGAAAACACAATGACCTTATCCCCTGGATTGCATACACTCATCATGCTGGCCATCATCGCTTCCGTGCTTCCACATGTGATGACGATATTCTTTTCCGGATCTAAATCCAAACCAGAAAAACGCTTATGTTTACGAATAATTGCCTCTCTAAGATTTTTAGCACCCCAGGTAATGGAATACTGATGAAAATCTTCACTGGCAACTTCTTTTAAACGATCCGTTATTGCCTTGGGTGGTGCAAAATCAGGCATTCCCTGGGATAGATTCACAGCTCCATATTCATTGGAAATTCTTGTCATCTTACGAATGACAGAATCCGTAAATGTCTTTGTTCTATCGGATAATACTGGCATATTTCTTTAATCCTTCTTCGATAATTTCTAATTCATGATATACAATGCAGTTTTTAAAGGTATTGTTTAATACACCTTGTTTGCATTCTTCAAAATCCATCCAGATGACTTCTTCCACTTCTTCTTTCTGTAAAGTAAAGCTTTCTGGATCTTTATTGACAATATATACATTGGAGTATTGGTTATCTATAAATGGTTTTCCATGAAACTGTTCTTCATAATAGACTGTTCGATATCCACAATACAACAGATCTTCCTTTTGAATATCAATGCCTAATTCCTCCCTGCATTCTCTGATGGCACTTTCTTCAAATCCGACTCCTGCTGGAATATGACCGGCTGTGGAAATATCATAATAACCTGGCCATGAATCTTTATTACGGCTTCGCTTCTGTAAAAGGATTTCTATGGTATTTCTTTTACGGATAAACCATACATGACTGGTACGATGTAATATCCCTTTTTCATGGGCAATGCCTCTATCAATGACTTCCCCAGTTGGAAGTCCCTTTTCATCTACAATATCTAATAATTCCATACTGTATTAGTTTACATAAAAAAACAGAAGAGGTAAACTCTCCTGTTTATAATTCTTCAATTATTGGATTAAGCCATTGCAGCTTTAACGCAAGCTAATACTTCATCCATTGTGTCTTTATCTAAGCAGTCAGCGGCTAATTTCTTGCATTCTTCATAGCTTAAAGACTTAACGATCTTACGAGCAGCAAGGATCTGAGTAGCAGACATAGAGAATTCGTCTAATCCAAGTCCTAATAGAATTGGTACAGCGTTTGGTTCTCCAGCCATTGCTCCACACATACCAGCCCATTTACCGTTAGAGTGAGCACCTTCGATAGTCTTAGCGATTAAACGTAAGATACTTGGGTTCCATGGCTGATATAAGTAAGATACTTTCTGTGACATACGGTCAGCAGCCATTGAGTACTGGATCAAGTCATTTGTTCCGATTGAGAAGAAGTCTGCATACTGTGCGAACTTGTCAGCTAACATAGCAGCTGCAGGGATTTCAACCATCATACCAACCTGGATATCATCAGCTACAGCAACACCTTCTGCGATTAATTTAGCTTTTTCTTCTTCGAATACAGCTTTTGCATCACGGAATTCCTGAACTGTAGCGATCATTGGGAACATGATACAAAGTTTACCGTAGATAGAAGCACGGCATAATGCTCTTAACTGAGTACGGAAGATATCTTTCTGATCTAAGCAAAGACGAATTGCACGGTATCCTAGGAATGGGTTCATTTCTTCTGGGAAGTCATAGTATTTTAACTTCTTGTCTCCACCGATATCCAATGTACGAACAACAACTTTCTTTCCTTGCATTCCTTCTAATACTTGTTTGTAAGCCTGGAACTGATCTTCTTCTGTTGGCCAGTTTTCTGAATCCATATATAAGAATTCTGTACGGAATAGACCAACACCTTCTCCACCGTTCTTTAATACACCTTCAACATCTTTGAATCCACCGATGTTTCCAGCTAATTCAACTTCGTGTCCATCTTCTGTGATAGATTTTTCATTTACCAATACTTTTAATTCTTCTTTTTCTTTTAAGTATTTAGCAGCTTTTTCTTTATAAGCAGCGATAGTCGCTTCATCAGGGTTCACTTCGATAACACCATCTAATGCATCCAATGCGATTACATCACCAGTCTTGATTGCATCTAATACACCTGAGCATCCTACAACAGCAGCGATTTCCAATGAGTTAGCCATGATTGCTGAGTGCGATGTCTTACCACCGATTTCAGTAGCGAATCCTTCTACGAATTCATTCAACTGTGCAGTATCAGATGGAGTCAAGTCATAAGCAACGATAATTGTTGGTTCAGCGATAGCTGTTAAATCAGGAATTTCCAATCCTAATAAGTTACATTTTAAACGGAAAGTAACGTCTTTAATATCAGCTGCTCTTTCACGGAAGTAATCATTATCCATTGATTCAAATAAATTAACCATCATAGTTGCATATGCATCTGTAGCATAAGCAGCATTTACACCATCATTTTCAATTGTAGCTTTAATCTGTCCAGCTAAATCTGGGTCACCAGCCATCATCAAGTGAGCATCAAATACAGCTAATTCTTCTGGGCTTAAACGCTTAGCAGCTCTTTCTTTTACACCTTCGATATCAGCTTTAGTCTTTTCAAGTGCAGCTTCAAATTTAGCTACTTCGGCAGCCTTATCTGCTACTGTAGTGTTTTCGATGACAACCTTTGGAGTTTCCAATTTGTAAGCCTTAGCTACAGAAACACCAGCACTTGCCGCAATACCTTTTAACATGTTCTTTGTTCCTCCTAGATATGCGTATGAAAAGTATACGCTTTCATTCATCTAAACTTTATCATTTTTTCGACATTTTTTCAATGTATTAAAATCTGTAAAACAAAAGTAAAGTACAAAAAATGTACTTTACTTAGTGATTTTCTTAATAATATTTACATCTTCATTCGCTACAAAGGAAATTGTAACTGTATCCCCTGTTTTTAGGAAGGCTAAGATATCCTCATTTTTCGATGTGATTATCACTTTATATTTATTGCCATCTTTATCTACAAGGAAGCATTTTGAAGAATTGGATACCGTTAGATATTGAATGGAAGCTATTTCAATTGTCTTTTCCACTTGGGATACGGACTCTTCTTCATCTCCATCCTGCCCGATGAATTTCTTCTTTAATGTATTGAAGCCTTCATCCGATTCAATTGTGGCAACCTTCTGATAGTTTGTGGCATCCACCATCGCATACATTTTGATTAGACCACTATCATCCTTTAATGCCATCATATAGACCGGTTTGCCCTGAACGCTGATTAGAAGCGGGAACGTAGAGTCATAGCCATAGTTTTTGACTTCCCCTTCTGCTGAATTCATCGCGCTATTTTCATTGGCACCTGGACTTTTGATGCGCATGGCTGCATGCGTTCTTAAATTGACAAGGACAAAGCCAAGGTTGGATGAATCCGAGTTGGCACTGGTAATACCCGAATAGATATAGATGTCGCCATCCTGGGCTAGATAGTTATAGCCTTCGGATGTCACCATCACATTTTTCTGTCCAAATATAGAATTGATAAAACCACTCTGTAGTGAACCATTGTTGTCGATTTCTTCAATAATCAGACTTTCCGGATAAATGCGATCCACCCAGTTTGGAACATTGTCTACCCCTTCATACTTTTGTGAATCCCCTGTAATTGGATCAAATAGAATGACACCGGTTACCTTCTTTTTCGTTAGATAGGCAGAATAATCATAGGTTGTACAGACATACCATGGATGTCCTTCATCATCAATTTCAAAAGAAGGATCACCAAAGATTGTCGTTGGATATAGAATCTGTAAACGACGATGCAGATTCTCATTAAAATAAGCCGATGGTACATATTTCATACCCGATAAGCCCAAATCCTTTAGTTTGACTAATTCGGCTTCTCCCGTTACTGAATTGACTTTGATATAGGCAGGAATGCCTTCCTTGCGATTGCCTAGATATTTGATAAAGCCAGCATATTCAAGTGGAGTTACACGATAAACGCTATTATCATAGGAAATCTGGGTATATTCATCACTGACTTCAAACTGGGATACAAGTTCTGGCATCTGTCCCATAACACGATCGCCCAAGACACTTGTTGAGGCTCTATCAATAATCGGTGTCTTGGTGAAATCCACTTCCTTGACTTCACTAAATTCCACATCCTTTACCTGAATACGGCTGGCATAGGATGAAGCATGGAAAACTTTAGACATCACAATCGGTGATACAAAAACCCATAAAACACTGATAAGAATTAAAAGCGTCGCTCCTTTCATCAATGTCTTTGAAACTGGTGGCTGATATACCTTTTCCCCGACTATATCAACACCATCTCTTCCTGGCAGCTTAATCATCGATGCCGCAATCAGATAGATGAGTCCAATCACAAAGATGGCCCAGAAGATAAAGCCTCCTGACTTAATATTGATTTCTGGTGTCATGATATAAGCAAGAACAATCCCACCAACAATCCAGAATAGAATCATAATCTTTCCCACTGGTTTATTTATATTAATTTTCTTAAATTCAAAATTCGGTTTATTAAACATAGTCTTCCTCCTTTAGAAATCAATTATAATACAAAATAAAAAGGAATATCAAATTTGATATCCCTACTTCTTTACTACAACATCCACACCTTTGGCAACAGCCCCTCCAACAATGGCACAGGCAACCGCTTCAGCAAGACCCTGCATTCCAACTAATACAATCACAAACATGAATGGGTTCGTTACTTTTAAGGATGTGACCAGTGTTTGAATATAATCGGTATTGTAGAATACGATGCAGATATATCCCATAAATAGAATGGTATTTAATACGGGTGCACATAAAGCCCCCAGTACATAACGCGCATTGCTTTTCATTGCCTTTTCCAATGCCTGATAGATGATTCCTGTTAAAAATCCCATTAGTACACGCATTCCAATGCATAGGATTACGGTATGAACCGGTGATATCGATAAAAACGTTGAAGTCATAACCGATGCACCACTCAAAGCATCATAGAAGCTGATAATCCCAAAGACTCCACCTAGAATCGCACCTGCTGCTGGTCCTAACACAATGGCACCTACGGCAATTGGTACAGTTAAAAAAGACATCTTTAATGGTCCTACAGGAACCATTCCTAGACCAATTATCTTCATGACTACCTGTACGGCAATCAACAAGGATAACTGTGTCATAAAACGAATTGAATTGCTTGATTTTGACATATTCATTCCTCCTAAAAAAATCAATTCATGGCAAATATTGAATTATAGTCTTATGATCTATATTCTTACCAGAAAAGATTATACCATTTTTGATATAATAATGAAAAAGAAATGAGGTAATTTATGAAAATACAATGGTTAGGACATTCCTGTTTTAAAATTCTAAGTGATACTACAAGTGTAATATTCGATCCATTCCAGGATGGTTCCATTCCTGGCATTCGAAACATCCGTGAAAAGGCAAACTGTATTCTTTGTTCTCATGAACATTTTGATCACAATGCTAGAGAAACAGTTGAATTGATCAATAAGGAATTAGATTGTAAAGTTTTTGAAATCCCTTCCTATCATGATGATGTAAAAGGCGCAAAGCGTGGTTTAAATACCATTCATGTATTGGATTATGATGGTTTTCGAATCTGTCATCTAGGAGATTTAGGATGTGCATTAAATGAAGAACAGATTAACTTATTAATGAATGTTGATGTTCTATTCATTCCAGTTGGTGGTTTCTTTACCATCAATGCCATCCAGGCAAAAGCGATTGTCGATACAATCAAACCAGTAATAACGATTCCTATGCATTATCGTAGTGATACTTTTGGCTTTGATGCGATATCAACCGTTGATGCGTTTACATCATTATTCAATGATGTTGAATATTGTGATTCTATTATGGATTTAGATATGCCACATAAGCCGGTTGTGGTTTTAAACTATGATTAAGCTCATTGCCTTTGATCTGGATGAAACATTATTATGTTCAGATAAATCCATTTCCAAAGAGAATAAAGCAGCCCTGCACAAGGCAAAGGAAAAAGGGATTAAAATTGTACCGGCTTCAGGAAGAGGTCCCTGCATGTTACAGGATATCTATGATGCATTGGATATCTATGAACAAGGACAGTATTCGATTCTATGCAATGGTGGATGCATTGTAGACAATTATACAAATGAAGTATTGATCTGTCATACCATTAATGATTCTATGATTATTCCTTTGATTGAATTTGGTTTGAAGAAAGATTTGAACATACAAATATTTACCTGTGATCATATCTATTGTTACAACACAGATGAAGAAGAAAAGGAAGTCATTCATCTTATATCCAAAGGACATCCTGACTATCCTATCTTTAAAGAAGATCTTGATTTTACTTATTTAAAAGATATCCAAGTCATCAAGATGCTCTATCAGAAAAAAGATATGAATTATCTTCAAAGTCTAAAGAAAGAACTAGATTGGACATCTTCCTTTATATCCATTTCCTATTCCAGCAATCGCTATCTGGAATTGAATCCATTGCATATTGATAAAGGAAAAGGATTGGAAGATCTTGTAAGTCTATTATCCATGGATATCAAAGATACATTAGCCATTGGAGATAGCTATAATGATTATGAAATGATTGAAAAGGCAGGGATTGGTGCCGTTGTGAACAATGGAATTGATAAATGCAAAGCCATTGCGGATTATATATCCCCTTTTGATCATAATCATAATGGTGTAAGAGAAATCCTTGAAAAATTTATTCTGTAGAAACCTATTTTAGGTTTCTTTTTCATTGCATTGTGCGTTAAAATTATCATATTAGAAAAGACTAGAGAGGAATACCATGATCTGGAAGATTTTAAAGATAGAACCAACAAAAGATAAAGATAAAATCACAAATACCTATCGTACTTTATTAAAAAAGACCAATCCAGAGGATAAGCCCGAAGAATTCAAACAATTGCGTGAAGCTTATGAAAAGGCATTGGAATATGCAAAGAAAGAAAAAAGGCCATCTTCTTCCCCTATCGATTCATGGATGAATCAGGTCATGGATGTCTATAAAGACTTTCCAAAACGAATCAATGCCCAAGTATGGCAAGAATTATTAAAAGATCCTATCTGTTCAGGCATTGATACAAAGCCATACATAGAAGAAGCGCTATTATCCTTTTTAATGGGAAACTGGTTTTTACCTCATGAAATATGGCAGATATTAAACCAGACATTCGCATTTGAAGAAAGAGTGGATGAGCTCTGTGCTAAATTCAATCCGGATTTTATCCAGTATGCCTTATTGAGTGGAATACGTTATGAAGATAATCTTCCTTATACCATGTTTGAACCAGGGCTGGATGGAAAGGATTGCGATACATTCCGCATGCTTTTTAATCGTGCCAACAATACCTATGGAGAAGAATACAATGAAATTCTGGATGAAATGGATGAACTATCCGAAACCCATCCATATGGACAGATTATGCGCCTACGAACATTTCTGGATACTGAAAGAGATGGACTAGCCCAAAGGGAAATCACAAAGCTCTATCATCGATATCCAGATAATATTGCGATTGGCTCTGTCTTTGTACAGATGTGCCTAGAAAAAGATCGCATCCTGGAAGCCAAAGAAGCCGCAACGCATCTCAATGAATTACATCCTTTCATCACAACCTATCCGGCTGCCTTAGCCGAATGCGAATTCAAACAGGGCGATAAACTGGAAGCTAAGAATATGTTGTTTGATCTAATGGATAGGCTTGGTTCCGATAACCCGGAAATTCCCAATCTATTAAAAAAGTTAAACGACTGGAATGAATTATTAATTGATGAATATATAAATAAGGATCGAACATTGGAAGATGACCGCAATCTTGGATGGTGTTATCTTCAGATCAATGAACCCGATAAAGCCATTGATATTTTAAACCAGAGAGAAGGTCATATCGAACAGGATGCCTATGATTATCACAACTTATATGGTAAATCCTTAATGGCCTTATCCAGATATAATGAAGCATTGCGTCATATTCAATTTGTCAACACTTATATCGAGACTCTAATCGATGATGGCTCTAAGAAAACACACCGTCGTATACAACAGAAAAGAGTTCAGAAATGTGTTCTTGGTGAATGTTACATGTTTGCAGAGTTATATGAAGAAGCAAAGGAAATCTTTGAAGAGATCTGTAAAGAAAAAGAAGATTTAGAATCCTTATTGAATCTGGCTCGTATTGAATTTATCCATGTCGACTATGATAAAACGCTAGACTATTTACATCGTGCTTTAAAAGCATTTGAATATTCACCACTTACCCACTACTGGTTAAGTCGTACCTATTTTAAAATGTTTAATGACCGTTTAGCGTTTGAAGAAATCAATAAAGCCATTGACTTAGATCGTAGCCGATTGGAATTCTATACATTAAAGATGGATATTCTAATCAACAATAAAGCCTATGATGCTGCTAAGGAAATATTGGATTTCTTAAATGACAACAACATTTCTGAAATGAATATCTATGCATTCTATGATGCCTATCTTAAGGAAAAGACAAGTGAAGACAAAGAAGTTGTTCTTAAACTCTATAGAGAGGTTGAAAAACGCTATGATGAAGGGGATGTCTTATTCATTCCTGGTCGTCTTTTCTATAATATTGCTTATTTAGAACTCGCCAATAAGGATGTAAGCAAAGAAGAAGATGGTCAATGTATTCTTGATATTCTTGATAAAGGCTTATTGATTGAAAAAAATGATGCCGATTTGCTTTTCTTTAAGGCATC
>JABUSD010000104.1 GCA_021442845.1 Holdemanella sp. | reverse complement strand
GGGCAGGGCCATGATGAAAGTGAAATCCGTACCCTTAAAAAAGATGGATGGATCTGTGTCAGAGGCAATATGGATTATAACTATGAATTGGAAGACAAGGAATATTTTGAATTCGCTGGCTATAAATTTTTGGTGATGCATGGTGATCGCATGACCTATCGCACTTTTGATGAAGATATTGATATCATCTTAAGAGGACATAGCCATGTCTTTCTATTTGATGATACCTCCTATGAAAAGATTGTCATCAATCCAGGTTCTTTTTCAAAGCCAAGAGACAATGACATGCGATGGGGTCTTGGTGAATTCTGTACCATCCACATCGATGAGAACAAAAAGCTTACCGTGGAAAGAATTATCATCGATCCATATAAAAAGGAACTTTATGTACCGAATTCTGCAACCAAAGATTATGTTGGAAGCATTGTCATCCATCCTACAAGAGGAAAAGGAAAAGTATTCAAACAGGATGGTGATCGATTATTCATTTCCTTTAAAGATAGAAAATCCATACTAACAATCGACTGGGTATTGGAATATTGTGAAATCAAGGAAAAGAAAGGCTGGCTAGATTTTTTCTAGCCAGCTTATTTATTGTTGATTACGGATGAAATTTAAAGCGCCACCAGCTTTTAAAATTTCAACATCTTCCGCTGATAATGTTGTGATGACTTTAAATGTGATATTCTTTGTCTTATTGAAGACAGTCAGAACGGGATCATTGGATAGATTGTATGTATTTTCAATTACTAGATCATCCATGAAATCAATCTTGTCATAATCTTCCTTATTTTCAAATTCGCAAGGAATAATTCCAAAATTCACAAGATTTGCCTTATGAATACGGGCAAAGCTTTTGGCGATGACTGCTTTTATACCAAGATACATTGGGGCAAGAGCTGCATGTTCTCTAGATGATCCCTGTCCATAGTTTTCACCAGCGACGATGATACCACCGTTATTTGCCTTGCAGATTTCATCAAAATGCTCAATATTGTTTTCGAATACAAAAGTAGAAAGCTTTTCAATGTTGGAACGATACGGCAATACTTTTGCACCGGCTGGGGCAATGTGATCCGTTGTGATATTGTCTTCCAGTTTGATCACAACTTTTTTATCAATTGTATCGCTCATCGCATCATTCTGTGGAAGTGGTTTGATATTTGGTCCACGGATGATTTCCACTTCTTCTGGATTTGTACTTGGCGCAAGAATCATAGAATCATCTACATAATGCATTGGAGCTTCAAATGTATCTTCATAAGCGATTGTTGTTGGATCACAGAACACACCGGCAATTGCACTGGCTGCGGCTGTTTCTGGAGATACCAGATAGACACCGGCACTCAATGTTCCAGAACGTCCATAGAAGTTACGGTTAAATGTTCTTAACGAAACACCATCGCTTTTTGGTGATTGTCCCATTCCAATACATGGTCCACATGTACATTCAAGAATACGAGCCCCTGCCTGAATAAAGGTTGCCAATGCACCATTCTTTACCAATTTCATCATAACCTGTCTTGATCCTGGTGAAACAACCAGGCTTACATGTGGTGCAATTGTCTTTCCTTCTAAAATCTTAGCGGCTTTCATTAAATCTTCATACCCTGAGTTTGTACATGAACCAATCGCAACCTGATCCACTTTCTTACCGGCTAGATTTTCAATATATTCAACCGCATCCGGTGAATTTGGACAGGCAGCCATTGGCTTTAATGTAGATAGATCAATTTCAACCGCATAATCATATGTACATCCTTCATCTGGTTTGAATTCTACATAATCCTCTTCACGATCCTGGCTCTTTAAGAATTCCTTTGTGACTTCATCGGCTGGGAAAATCGAAGTAGTTGCCCCTAATTCAGCCCCCATATTTGTGATTGTAGCACGCTGATAGATCGTAAGATTCTTTAATCCTTCTCCAGTATATTCAAATACCTTGGATACCCCACCCTTTACCGTAAAGATGCGAAGTACTTCTAAGATGATATCCTTTGCGGATACACCATGCTGCAGCTTTCCTGTCAATTTTACATTGACAACTTCTGGCATAACAAGACGATATGGAATGCCTGCCATAGCTTTAGCTACATCCAATCCTCCGGCTCCAATGGCAATCATACCCATAGCACTTGATGTAGGTGTATGGGAATCCGAACCAATCAAAGTCTTTCCTGGCTTCGCAAAGCGTTCCAGATGAACCTGGTGGCAGATTCCATTTCCTGGCTTTGAGAAATAGATTCCATGTTTTGAAGCAACCGATTGCAGATAGGCGTGGTCATCGGCATTCATATATCCACTCTGTAATGTATTGTGGTCAATATAACTGATTGATTTTTCTGTCTTTACCTGGTCAACGCCCATTGCTTCTAACTGCATATAGGCCATTGTACCCGTTGCATCCTGTGTTAATGTCTGATCCATCACAATTTCAATAGGAGAACCGGCTTTCATTTCTCCTTTGACTAAGTGTGAACGGATAATTTTACGAGTTAAATTTTCCATATTCTTTACCTTCCATAAAAATATGTACAATTATATCAAATAAGATGATGAAATGAAAGAAACTATGATATAATATGAAATATTTTCATAAAGGAGGGATTTTGTGAAAAATTTACAAGAGATTTACAAAGAGTATGCAGTAAAGAACTTTATCGAGCCAGAGCTTTACCCACAGTTTAAGGTAAAACAAGGGTTGCGTAATGAAAACGGAACCGGTGTGAAAGTCTCCCTGACAAAGGTAAGTACAGTAACCGGATATGAGGTAGTCGATGGTGAAAAGATAAATGTTGAAGGAGAACTGATCTATCGTGGCTATTCTGTAGAGGATTTAGTCAAGTATTATGATAAATTGGATGTCTTTGGATTTGAAAAGACCGCATTCCTTTTGATTTTTGGAAAACTTCCAACCGAGGAAGAAGAGGAAGCTTTCCGTTCTCGACTATTGGATACAGCAACCAATACAATGACAGACTTCTCTTATAACACAAGCAGCATTATGAATGCGATGCAGATTGGTGTATTAAAGTTATATGGTGCCGATGATAATCCAGATAACGATACGCTTGAACACAGAATGGTAAAAGGAATTCATATCCTTTCTTCTTTACCACTGTTTACTTTCTCATTCTATACAGATGTACATGCCAAAACATTCTGGCAGACATATCCGCTTCCATATCGAAGCTTTGCCGAGAACATTCTCTATATGGCAAGAGAAAATCGTATCTATACAAAAGATGAAGTGCGTTTAGTCGATCGTCTATTGATTGTTCATGCTGATCATGGTGGAGGAAACAACTCAACATTCTCAAACGTTGTGATTTCTTCAACAGGAACGGATATCTATTCCTGTATCGCCTCTTCCATTGCTTCACTAAAAGGGCCAAAACACGGTGGAGCGGCCATGAAGACATATGAGCAGTTTCGATTCATCTCAAAACATGAAGGATATATTACCGATGAAAAGAAGATTGAAGAAATCGTTAATAAGATTCTAGACAAGAAATATTATGACAACAGCGGTTTAATCTATGGTATTGGCCATGCGGTTTATACTTTAAGCGATCCTCGTGCGACAATCATCAAGGAAGAATGCCGTAAGCTTGCTGAAAAGAAAGGTATGATGGACGCCTACAATTTCTATGCAGCTTTTGAAAAGGTTGCGATTCGTGTCATGAAAGAAAGAAAGAATAAGGTTGTCTGTGCCAATGTCGACTTCTATAGCGGATTAGCCTATCGTATGCTTGGATTCAGAAGTGATATCTTTACTCCATTGTTTGCCATATCACGTACATCGGGATGGATTGCCCACCACCTTGAATCAAGACAGAGCGACCGTAAGTTAATTCGTCCTGCCTGCGTTTATGTTGGAAAACGATTTGAGATAGAAGGAGAAGAAGATGAACAAGATTAAAATGGTGACTCCCCTTGTTGAAATGGATGGGGATGAAATGACAAGAATTCTTTGGCAGATGATCAAAGATGAACTATTGCTTCCTTATATTGACTTAAAGACAGACTATTATGATTTAGGCCTCGAAAAAAGAAATGAAACCAATGATAAAATCACAATGGATTCGGCATTGGCAACATTAAAATATGGCGTTGCGGTCAAATGTGCAACGATTACACCCAATGCAGCCAGAATGAGTGAATATAACCTTAAGGAAATGTGGAAATCACCAAATGGTACAATCCGTGCTGCCCTGGATGGAACGGTATTTAGAGCCCCTATTATTGTCAAAGGCATTGAACCTTGTGTAAAGAACTGGAAGAAGCCAATTACCTTAGCTCGTCATGCCTATGGGGATGTCTATAAAAATACGGAGATGAAGATTTCTAAAAAAGGAAAAGCGGAGCTTGTCTTTACCGATGAAGATGGAAATGAAACAAGAGAGACAATCCATGTATTTGATGGTCCTGGTATTATCCAGGGTATGCATAATACAGAAAAATCAATTTCATCTTTTGCGAAATCATGTTTCAACTACGCCTTAGATACAAAACAGGATCTATGGTTTTCAACAAAAGATACAATCTCTAAAAAGTATGACCATACCTTCAAAGATATCTTCCAGGAAATCTATGAATCGGAATATAAAGAAAAATTTGAAGAAGCTGGTATTACCTACTTCTATACATTGATTGATGATGCGGTAGCACGTGTTATGAAGAATGCTGGTGGTTTTATCTGGGCATGTAAGAACTATGATGGCGATGTCATGTCTGATATGGTTTCCAGCGCCTTTGGTTCATTGGCTATGATGACATCAGTACTGGTATCTCCTAGCGGCGTCTATGAATATGAAGCAGCCCACGGTACCGTACAGCGCCATTACTACAAGCATCTTGCCGGAGAAGAAACATCAACTAACTCGGTGGCAACAATCTTCGCATGGACAGGTGCCCTTAGAAAACGTGGTGAACTGGATGCCATCCCTGCCCTTATCAATTTTGCCGATAAGCTGGAACAGGCTACCATTTCCACAATTGAAAGCGGTAAGATGACAAAAGATCTGGCATTAATTACTAGCTTAAAAGATGTAACGGTATTGAATTCACAGAATTTCATCAAAGAGATCCGCAATACATTAGAAACACTCTTATAAAGACTAAAGGCTTGGATTATCCCAAGCCTTTCTTATTATTCTTCATCTTCGTCAACTAATACCTGACGATTCTTAAGTGTAAGAATGTATGTCCCATCCACTGGATATGTACTCTTATCCTTCTGATCCGATAAGATTTCCAATTCACATGGTCTATCCATTTCTGCTAATGTTTCAAGAAGCTTTTCCTTCCCTAATTTCTTTGTGATTGCACGACCACAAGCACAGTTTCCATACTGATCTAAACATTGAATTATCCATTCTGGAATCTTGTTTTGAGTTGCCATTTCACATAGCCTCCTTTTTTTAAAGCCGTGACATATAATATCAATGTTTAAATTCAAAATCAAGGTATTTATATATAAATTTTTAGAAAATTCTTTGCACTAATAGCATATAAAATATAGTACTAGCAAACACAGACAATAATACATTTTTCTTCCATTTATGTATAAGAATCACAAACAGTGTGGCAAGAATTTCTGGCATGCCATGATTCGATGAAGACAAATCCATTCCTTTTAGACAATAGACAACCAGCATAGCCATACTGGCAAATGGCAAAGCCTTTCCTAGAAATAGAATTGAATCTGGCACGTCTTTCGAAAAAACGATAAATGGAATGGCTCGTAAAAACAGCGTAGATAGTGCCATGATTGCGACAAGAGTGAGTGCATATCTATCCATCATGGAGATCACCTTCTATCTTTTTGCGAAGTATAAATAAGCAGCAGATGATGCCTATCATCGATGGAATCAGAAAGGATTCCAAACCAAATACAAGCAATGATCCTATCGAACACGCAAAACCTACTAGACATGGTATATGATTTTTCATCGTTTCCCATTGATCAAGGACTACGGTAATAAATAAAGCTGTCATTGAAAAATCAATGCCATATGAATTAAACGAAAACAGTTCGCCTACAATACCCCCTATGACACTTCCTATAATCCAATAGGAATGATTCAGCAAAGTAAGATAGAAATAGAACTCTTTGCTTCGATTCTTATTGCACAACAACGAATATGTCTCATCGGTCAAGCCAAAGATTAAATAAGGCTTATACCCCTTTGTATCCTTATACTTTTCAATCATGGAAATGCTATAGAACAGATGCCTGGCATTGACGACTAAAGACATAAAAAGCGTTGTAAGAAATGGGGCATGGGATGCCATTAAACCAATCCCTAAATACTGCAGTGATCCTGCATAGATACATACGCTCATAATAAATGCCCATATAAAATTATAACCATTTGCCTCTAATAGAATGCCAAACCCTATTCCTAGCACTACATAGCTTGTCAATACCGGAAGGGATGTCTGAAAGGCACTTTTGAAATCCTGACTCATAAAATGATTATACAAAAAAAAGAAAGTGCTTACCACACTTCCTAGTTTTCAAGAATATTCACAATCGCATCATAGAAGAAGAATTTATCATCAATATGCTGCATAGCTTCCTTGGCAATTGTTCTTGCCTTTTCTGGATCATAGTCTGAATAGGCAAAGGCATATCGATAATAGATATAATCTTTAATGACCGTTTCTCTTAATAGATATAGATAAATCTTATCACCATCATTATCATTTCCATGCCATATGTGTAAATCAGCAACATCCATCATCGCATAAGAACCATATGATGTATGTAGATCCTTTAGCTGTGATAGAACATCAAAGATTGTATCACGATATTGTTTGACGTCGTTGAAAGACTGTTTTGGCAATACTTCATACGCTGTAAACATGAACTTACCAACAAATTCATAAATATCTGCATTCATCAATTCTCCCAATTCCTTTGAGTTATGAATACCTCTTCTTCGTGCAATTTCAAGAATATCGCGTGCCAGATCAAACTGTTCTTTATAGACATCTACAATCGAATCATCAAAGATATAATCAATGTGATGACGAATACGTACAGCAATATCTTCATAATCGCTTACTTTGACTTTCATCGTTGCTGCTACTTTTTCAAGAATGACGGGAATCAGATCATCATCATATCCATTTTCATCATAATCAAAGCTTGTGATTTTAAATTTCTTTAAAACTGATTTCCTGATTTCTTCATAATCGTTTGAAATCAATAATTCTTTTGCCCAGTCATCGTATTTATAAGGGATCCCCATGGCATTTCCCATGTAGATACACGTATCAATCTGAAGATCGCGATACATATTTACTTTATCAGTTTTAGTAATATTTTGCCTATTTTTACCCATTTTTTTATCCTCCTTGTTTGATACTCTCTCCTTATCTTGTTTTCTTCTTTATGCTTCTTTTTCAGCTTTTTAAATTTTTTCTTTTCCTTACGTGTTAAATCTTTTTTGTTTTTTAATGATTCGTAAGCGGTTAGTTCATTCAATGTCATATAATATACCCAATTCGTAGTTACAATTATTATAACACGGACTAATAATATAAAAAAAACAATATATTCGATTTTTAGACTATTATTATCACATAATTTGGTTATATACTTATAAGCGGAATAGAAAAGAGGTAGTTTTTATGGATATGAATCATCAGACACCTCCAGAATTCAAGAAAAAGAAAAGCGGAATTTCTCCCATTCTTACAATTATTCTATGTATCGTTGTAGCTCTTGTTTCTGGATTAGGATCTGCTTTTGTTGTGTTGAAGAGTACATCAAGCCAAAATGGAATCAGTATTGTTCAACAGGTAGATAGTTCAAAAAATACAATTGAAGTAAAGGATGTTAGTGATGTGGCAACCAAATGCAAGCCAAGCGTTGTTGAAATTACCACAGAAACAGTCGCAACAGACCCATTTTTCATGCAGTCCTATGCCCAGGAAGGTGCAGGAAGTGGTGTCATCATCAGCAAGGATGGATATATCATCACAAACAACCATGTCATTGAAGGGGCAAAGAGCATTGTTGTCCGTACTATGGATGGACAGGAATACAACGCTGAATTAATTGGAACGGACTCCCAGATGGATATTGCCGTCATTAAGGTAACTGCCACAGATTTAATCCCGGCAACATTTGGGGATAGTGATACCCTTAAGGTTGGAAACATTGCGATAGCGATAGGAAATCCATTAGGAGAATTAGGTGGTACGGTTACCCAGGGTATTATCTCCGCAACTGAAAGACAGATTACAATCAACAATGAAGTCATGACACTTCTTCAAACAGATGCAGCCATCAATCCTGGTAACTCTGGTGGTGGACTATTTGATGAAGATGGTAACTTAATCGGTGTTGTCAATGCGAAGACGAGTTCGTCCGGTATTGAAGGTCTTGGCTTTGCGATTCCAATCAATAGCGTTATTGATATCATCGATGAACTCATCGCAAATGGATCTGTTACAAGTCGTCCTGCATTAAATGTTTCGCTATATGATTATACAAAGTCAGGTGGATATTACTATTCGAACAACCAGGAAGCTGGATGTTACATCGTACAGATTGTTTCGGGTGGCGCTGCTGATCAGGCTGGTCTAAAGCAGAATGATCGCATTGTGAAATTTGATGGTAAATCCATTTCATCCACAGCCGAAGTAAAAGCCATCCTAAGAAATCATAAGATCGGTGATAAAGTGGAAATTGTCGTCGATAGAGACGGTGAAGAAATCACAAAAACAGTTGAATTACAGGCACCAACAAAGTAAAACCTCAGTTTCGAGGTTTTTTCTTTTAGAAAATGTCAAAATAGGTTATAATAGTCATAGTACTTTATATAGGAGGACAAGGAATGAAGACACTGAAGTATTCTGTTGGCGATCCACTTGGAATTCACGCTCGTCCAGCAGCACAAATCGCCCAATGTTGTGTTAACTTCAAAAGTGCAGTAAGAATCTCTTGTAATGGTTTAACTGCCGATGGAAGTAATGTTCTTGAAATTTTAAAGCTTAAAGCCGGTCAAGGTGACGAATTAGTTATTGAAATCGAAGGTGCTGATGAAGATGATGCAGCGAAAACGATTGAAGCTGTATTACCTGGCGCTATCGAAAGAAAAGCTCCTGTGCGTGTTTTAAAGATTGCATTCTTTGGAACAAAAGATTATGACCGTACATTCTTCTCTAAATTAGCAAAAGATAAAGGTGAAGGTACTTATAATGCTGATATCAAGTATTTCTCTTCAAGACTTACTGAAGAAACTGCTGAATTAGCAAATGGTTACGATGCTGTATGTATCTTTGTTAATGATGAATGTGGTGCAAATGTAGTGGATCTCATAGCTCACGGTGGTGTTAAGTTAATCTTATTGAGTTGTGCAGGATTCAATAATGTTGATTTAAAGAAATGTAAAGAATATGGAATTAAAGTATTACGTGTACCAGCATACTCTCCATATGCAGTAGCTGAACACGCAATGGCTATTCTTCAGGAATCAAACCGCCGTCTGCACAAGGCGCACAATAAAGTTAAAGACAACAAC
>JABUSD010000331.1 GCA_021442845.1 Holdemanella sp. | reverse complement strand
ATAAAATCTTTATTTAAGACAAGATTTCTTAAATTTTCTTTATACTTATATGTATTTTTAATACAACGAACGAGTATATAGTCATCTTCTTTAAAGAAATAAAGGATGGTATTTAACCTGATTTTATATTTTGACTGATTCGTTACTATTGATATCGTCTGCTGATTTTCTTTATATTTCCTTATTAAACGCTGAATTTCTGTCGTCCCTTTCATTTCCAGCTCGTTTTTCAATAAATAAGAAAACGGTGAAATTTTAAAGGAATCAAAAACATAATTTGAATGTGAGCTTACAAAGATAATTTCAGATATATTCCTTTTAATGCGCTCTGCAATTTCCAATCCATTGTGATTACCAATTTCAACATCTAAAAAAAGCCAATCATATGTATCATTTGATTGAATAAACAGATCTGGATCATTGAATGTTTGAATTGTATAATCATCTATTTCTGAAAGCAAAGCAATTAAATACGCTTCAAAATTTTTTAAAAATATTAAATCATCATCTAATACTGCAATCTTTAACATATTAAAAGTATAACATATATGACTTATAATGTATTTGATTTTATGTATCAAATATAACAAAAAAGTAAAGCCATTTTGGACTTTACTTTATTTTTCTCATTGATCCACCATCTAAAAGGTAACCAGCTACTTCGACAATTTCATAGATAGGTGTACTTGGATTTGCAATCTGTTCAAAGATTTTCTCCACCGCAAGCTTACCAATCTGTGCACAATCCTGATTGTATGTTACAAGTCTAGGACTGATGATTCTTGATAGATTGATTCCATCATAGCCAATAACAGAAATATCTTCTGGAATGGATAATCCAGCATCTACAATCGCATTGTAACCACCGATATAAGAATAGTCATCCTGGAATAAGATACATGTTGGTCTTTCTGGTGATTTCAATAGTTCCTGTGTAACAAAATAAGTTGAGTTTGGATCGTTAAATACACAGGCTTTTTTCTTGTTCATAGGGAGTGGAATATTATTCTCCCTTAGAACATCTTCAATTCCTTTTAAACGTTTTATAGTGACATCCGTTACTTCTCCATGAATAACACCAATATTTGTATGTCCCATCTCAACTGCGCATTCGGCGATGGCTCTTCCACCAGCGTAATTATCTGACATGATGGAAACCTTATTACCATAGTCATAGTCTATTGTCACAACTGGCAAATAAGAATCTACCAATTCTTTTGCCATTGGATTTTCGAAATCAATACATACGATGATTACCCCTTCAACACTTCTTGATTTGCAGTGCTGAAGATAAGACATCTTCTTTTGAGGATTGATAAACATGACATCATATCCATGACTTTCAACATTCTGTTTAATTGCTTCAAGAACTCTAGAGAAGTGGTTGTGTGTAAATCCCAGATTCTGATTTTCCTCAAATAGAATTCCAATTGTCTCCGTCTTGCTTGATTTTAAAGCCTTAGCAGCTGAGTTTGGAATATATCCCATCTCTTTTGCACAGGCTCTTACTCTAGCCTTTGTTGCAGCACTAATATCTTTTGCATCATTTAATGATTTTGATACAGTTGCCACAGAAACACCGCATTCCTTAGCAATATCTTTTATTTGTACCATAGCCTTCTCCTTCTATCATTAAACCGTTATATATTACCATTCTAAATTCTTTTCTGTTTCTTTTGAGAATACATGAATTGTATTTGGAACAAGTTTTAAATTCAATTTATCTTTCTTATTAAACAATAAAGATTCACCATTCGTTGGAACGATAACAATTGTATCTTTATCTGCAGCAATCATATGTACATGAATATCTGAGCCCATTAATTCAGTAACATCAACGATAGCTTCTAATCCCGTTTCACTCAATTCAATGTGGTCCGGTCTAGCACCAATATATACATCCTGCGATGCAACGTTGTTTGCGACTAAACGAGCACATTTCTTTTCCGACAATGCACAAGCATAATCGCCAATCTTCACTTGATAAGAATTGCCATTTCTTACTAGTTGTCCATCAAAGATGTTCATGCGTGGAGATCCGATGAATCCTGCTACGAATAGATTCGCTGGATGGTTGAACACATCCTGAGGAGTTCCGATCTGTTGAATATATCCATCCTTCATAACAACGATGCGATCCCCTAATGTCATGGCTTCTGTCTGATCATGTGTTACATAAATAAATGTTGTGTTGATTTTCTCACGAAGCTTAATGATTTCAGCACGCATTTGATTACGTAGCTTCGCATCCAGATTGGATAAAGGTTCATCCATCAATAATACCTTAGGATTACGAACGATAGCACGTCCAATGGCAACGCGCTGTCTTTGTCCTCCTGATAAATTCTTAGGTTTTCTATTTAGATATTCTCTAATATCGAGAATGTCGGCTGCTTCATATACTTTCTTTTCAATTTCAGCTTTTGGCAATCGTTTCAAGCGTAATGAGTACGCAATGTTGTCAAACACTGTCATATGTGGATATAGTGCATAATTCTGGAAAACCATAGCGATATCTCTATCTTTTGGTTCTACATAATTCATTACTACATCATCAATTAATAATTCTCCACTCGTAATTTCTTCAAGACCAGCAACCATACGTAATGTTGTCGATTTCCCGCATCCTGAAGGCCCAACTAATACAATAAATTCTTTATCTTTAATATCAATATTGAATTCCTGTACAGCTACAACCCCTTCAGGTGTGATTTGAAGGTTAATCTTCTTAGCTGGCTTATCATCTTTTTTCTTTTTCTTAATATCCTCTGTTAGAGGGTATACTTTTTTAATATTTTTAAGTTGTACTTTTGCCATATTAACCTCCCCTTATCCTTTCACTGATCCCGATGTTACACCTTTGATGATGAACTTAGACAATAATAAGTATACTACAACAACAGGCAATATTGCCAACAGGATAAACATATATAGTTTACCTAAATCAAACTTCGCAAAATCGGCACTACGCAACTGCGAAATCATAATAGGAACCGTCTTCAATTCAGGTTCTGTAAGCAATAAGCCAGGCAAGAAGAAGTTATTCCATGAACCAACAAATGAGAAGATCATCTGTACTGCAACAGCCGGTTTCATAATAGGCAATACAATTCTATTGAACGTAGCGAATTCACTAGATCCATCAATACGCGCCGCTTCAATCATTTCCAAAGGAAGGGTTGCTTCCAGATACTGTTTCATATAGAAATAGACAGCAGGCGCTGCAATACTTGGAATAATCAATACCCAAAGCTTATTTGTCAATCCAAATTTAAAGGCTAACTGAACAAAACCGGCTGCTGAAACCTGCGATGGAATCATCATGACACCTATAATAAAAGTTGTAACCAGTTTCTTCAATTTGAAATCATATACATAGGTTGCATATGCCGTTAACGCTGAGAAATAAGTCGTTAATAGCGCTGAAATAGAGGCAACGATAAACGAGTTAACCATTCCAACTGGAATCTTAACAAAATCATCATTAATCGCATTTGTAAAGTTTGTTATGAAATTTGTTCCAGGAATAAATGAGAATTTACCCTGTAATTCAAAGTTTGTCTTTGTTGAATTTAAGACTAGCAGGTAGAAAAAGAATATACATAATATGCAGAAGAATCCAACAAAGATATAAGCGAATAGTCTGGAAATGATTAACTTTGTACGTGATGTCTTATTTTGATCTTCCATAATTAATCCTCCTTCTTCATTAGCTTAAATACAAGAATTGATAGAATACCTGTAATTACAAATAGAATTACAGATATTGCGCCTGCCATACCATAGTTTTTAGATCCACCTAAATAATTATTCAAATACATTACAACTGTAAATGTACTTCTGTCTGGCATACCAACACCTTTTGATAATACCTGTGGAACATCAAACATCTGCAGACCACCAATTAAAGATGTGATCATTACATATACAAGAATTGGTCTTAATAATGGAAGCGTGATATCTGTGAATACATGTGTAGAAGTTGCCCCGTCAATACGAGCTGACTCGAACAAAGCTTCATCAATACCCATAATTCCAGCCATTAATACAATCGTTGTATTTCCAAACCACATGATGAAGTTCATTACCGCAACCAATCCACGTGCTGTAATTTTTATTGATGCGAAGTCAATTGCCTTATCCAGTATTCCACTGTCAATCAGCATCTTATTAATAGGTCCTACTGTAGAGAACAGCGAGAAAAACAACATAGCAAATGCCGATGCCATAATTAAGTTTGGCATATAGATTACTGCTTTTGCGAATCCCTGACCCTTCAATTTAAGTCTTGAACTTGTGAAAATCAACGCAAGAAGAAGCGCAACAACAAACTGTGGAATGGCCCCTGCAATCCACATGATCATAGTGTTTCCAAAATATTTAAAGATATCAATTGTTCCATCAGATCCTGGAGATAACAATTGAATGTAGTTATCAAGTCCAACAAAGTTTGGTCCAACTTGTGTAAGTCCTTCCTTATAGTTTTCAAAGAAACTGTTATAGAATGTTAAAATCTGTGGGTATAACGTAAAGATGATATAAACTACAAAGAATGGAATAATGAATATATAGCCCCATTTCGCATAGCTAATGGGCTGCTGTTTCCCTTTCTTCATTTTAACCCTCCATCCATATTCTTTTAGTAAAATCAGTGGTAGGCTTGCTACCACTGATTTCTAATAATTGATAGTTCTAATTCATTATTTAGATTCTGGCGTTTTAATTCCTGGAATCTTTTCATTGATGTACTTGTAGAAATTATCCAATGCTTTTTCTTTAGATACAGTTCCCTTTAGGAATTCTACATAGTTAGTCTGTAATCCTTCGTTCATGTACTGATCGTAGATAGTAACATTCTGGAATTTGATATTCTTAGCTAATTCAGCAAAGATAGCAACGTCATTTTGTCCACCTAAGAAATCTGATTTGTAGTTAGCATCAGCAGCAACTTCGTTGTTAACTTTCTGGTTGTTTGTAAACTGTGCTTCATTAACGATCAAATTCTTACATACTTCTTCATCATTGATGAATGTATTCATAACGTCAGCTAACATAGTTGGGTTGTCAGTTCCTGTAGGAGCTAATAGCCAAGTTCCTCCCCAGAAGTGAGCTTGAGGTCCTTCACAGATAGCCCAGTCGCCAATAGTTCCTGTTTTTTCATCATGAGCAGGTCCCATACAGAAGTTGAAATACCAAGCAGGTCCGAAGAAGCACATAGCCTTTCCATCTTTACCCATTTGTTCATTCTTTCCAGCATCCCAGATACCTTCTGTTAATGTATATTCATTCTTGACATAATTTTCAGCCTGATCCATCCAAGCTGTAATCTGTGGATCCATCTGTAAATTCTTATCCGCATCTACCCATGGAGATGATACATTATTAGAGAATACACGATAAGTTTCTGCATATGATGGAGTCATTAAATATCCTTTGTCTTTAGCCTGTTGTGCAACTGCATCGAATTTTTCCCAGCTGTTTAATGCTTCCTGAACCTGTGCAGGATCATCAGTTCCTAATACATCCTTCGCAATAGAGCGACGATAAATTAATGCAGATGGACAACACTGGAATGAAACACCCTTAACTGTTCCATTTGAATCAGAAGCAGCTTCAACTGTATACTGGTATGTATTAGAGAAATCAGTAACACCCAATGCCTTAATATCCTGTGTTACATCAGCGTTTGTATACTTTAAGATATAATCTGCTTCAGCTAAGAACATGTCAACTTTTTCATCATCTTTTGCATTCGCCTGATTTGTTAATGCAGCATCTAAAGCTTCCTGATAAGCTCCATTGTCTGATGGAACAATTGTCCATTTAACTTCAACACCTTCTGGAACCTTATAATACTTTTCAAAGAAGCCCTTAAATTCTTCATTCCATGCATAAATGTTAAATACTTTTCCTTCTTCTCCCGATTTTGTTTCTGTTGTTTTTGAACCGCAACCTATGATTGATAAACAAGTGGCAGCCGCTAAAACACCCTTCATTGCTTTCTTCATACTCTCCTCCTTATTTTTAGTATGTAGCGACTAAATTTCGAATAAAACTTAATCGATTTCGTATCTTTATTATTACATATTTTCGCAAAATGTCAATATAAAAATCGCAAACGGTTACATTTTTCCATATATTCGTTATTTTAGTACATTAAAACCTATTTTATCGGTATCATTTAAACTAAATCGTTTTAGTACTTGCCGAAAATAAAAAGCAGAACTCCCGTTCTGCTTCTATTTATCCGTTTTTTCTTTAAACTCTATTTCAGTTAAACCCGATCTCAAGCAGGCAAGCGATAATGGAAGAACCCCAGAATCCACCATTTCTCTTAACATCATCAGTCTTTCCTGTTCAGGACTGACCATTTCCCTCATCTTGCTTAATTGTTCATATTCGCTGTAGCTCTTCATAGTGTACCCCTTTGTTTTTTATTATTATACACTATTCAAACTCATAGATATAGACATTATTTGTCATATTCACCCATTCGTTATTTCATTAGTACAATTCCAATAAAGATACAAATCTGGGAAATCCCATTTGTCAGCTGTTCAATCCAGTTTGCTTTTACATCTGAACTATCCAGTTTTTTTGCAAATATAAACATCAAAATCATACCTGCCAATCCCAATAGAAAGAAAATGCAGGATGGAAAGGAAACAATTTTCTGGATGATGGAATTCAAGTTTATTTTCTGATAGTCAATAAACAAGGACAACAACATCAAAATAAATCCTGCCGGCATCAATATACGCATCTGTACAAAGAGAAACCAGATATTCTTTTTATATAACACAACGATTATTTTCCAAAGTACTTTTCCTGCTCCACCTACAAAACAGAGAATAGCACCAGCAAGAAATAGAAAGCTATTAAATAACATTCCAATTTTTATCATGCTTAGGCCAAAGAAAATCACAGGAATCGCATCAACAAATGCTAGAAACAAGGTAAAATCCTCTGGAATTATATCTTTTGTCATTTTCTGTTTACTCATATCCCTCTCCTTTTATTTCTTTACTTCATAGAAATGCATCATGGAAATACCATATTTTTTTTGTTTATAGCGAATTAATACACCATATTCATCATTTAATTCCAATTCTTTTGGTGTTCTAATTGCGATAAGCCCATCTTCTTTTAATAGTTTACCATCTGATAATGCTTCCATAACTGGATGAAAAATAGATTCAACCGTAAATGGAGGATCCAGATAGATGATATCAAAAGTTTCCTTGTTGGAAACCATTCGTGCAATCGAGGCAAACACATCTTCCTTGCATACTTTATGGTTACATGCATTAAGCTTACATGCTTTAATATTCCCTTGAATAACAGTAATGGCCGTTGTATCATTATCCACCATGACCGTATATCGAGCTCCACGAGACATAGCTTCTATTCCCATAGAGCCAGAGCCAGAAAATAAATCCAGGAAATCACATCCACGAATCATAAACTGCCATGAATTGAATAACGCCTGTTTAATCTGATCGGTTATTGGTCTTGTGTGCAATCCTTCCGGTGCATTTAACTTATGTCCTTTCGCACTTCCCGAAATAACTCTCATTTTTTATCCTCTTTTCTTCCCTGTCTTTATTGTAGCAGCGTATGCACTGTTGCAAAGTCCTAACACTGCCGAAAACATAAATAAAGTCTCAATGCCCAATGCATGCCAGATCCATCCTCCAAATAGCGCAATCAATACAGTAATCAAATGATTGACTGAAATCCCTGTGGAAATTGTTGCACGCATCTCTTCAGGACTATCCGAAATATCCTGGACATATACATTAGACGCCATGGATGCCAAAGAAATAATGGAATCCAGAATATAATTGATACAGCAGATTACAAAGGCGATATGCATTGGAAAGAGATGATGTGCAAACCCATAGAAGAAACAGACAACAACCAGTATCAATGTATCAGATACCATGACAATCTTATATCCAAGCCTGTCAATAATCTTTCCTATCATCGGTGCGAGGAAATAACAGGAGATTGCAGAAATACTAAACAATAAACTGATAACCTGTGTGTTTGCCCCATAGAATAGAATCAGAACATAGGGTCCAAATGTAAAAAACACTTGTTTTCTTGCACCATAAAACACTTCTAGCATATAGAACTTAGTAAATTTCTTTCGGAAATAGAAGCGGCTTTTACTATCATCCGTCTTTGATTCCCCTTTGATACGAAACGCATAGATTGCCCCAATTGCCATAAGAATTCCAGCCAGTATAAAATAAAGCTTAAAGTTAGGAAATTTTGGAAATAGTACAATTAAGATTATATATCCAGCTAATGTACCAATCTGATATATAGAGCTTTGATGACCCAAAGCTGTACCACCCTGATTTTCTTTGGCATAGGTGAGCGTTAATGTGTTTTTCATACCTAGCTGAATATGTTCTCCTAAGGAATATATGCAGATTGCCACTGTGACAAGCACACGGCTTGGTGGAACAATAGAAAGCATACCAAGCCCTATGAGCATGATAATTGCGCCTAACTTATAGATTTTTTCTGCTGAAAATGTATATAACATAGCTAAGATAAATACAAGCATTAGCCCTGGCAATTCCCTAAAAAACTCAGCAATCCCTCTATCTAACTCCTGCATCTGTACAATCTCTGCAAGATAGTTATCAATGACTCCTTTGTATACCCCATATCCTAATCCCGTCAGCAATAACGAGATGAAAAATATCTTATAAAAAGAATCCTCTCTAAATACATCCTTAAAACGATTAAACATTACATTCCCTTCTTAAACATATCTGTTGATAAGTAACGATCACCACTGTCTGGTAGTAATACCACAATGTTTTTCCCTTTGTTTTCTTCACGGGATGCGACAATCATTGCCGCTTTTAACGCCGCTCCACTTGAAATTCCTACAAGAATTCCTTCTGTTGTACCAAAACGAGCCCCCTCTGTATAGGCATCTTCATTTTCAATTGGGATAATTTCATCATAAATATCTGTATTCAATACACTAGGAATAAAATTAGCACCAATTCCCTGAATCAGATGTGGCCCTGCATATCCTTTGGAAATCATAGGGGATGTAGCAGGCTCTACACCGATAACCTTAATTTTTTTATTCTTTGATTTTAAATATTCCCCTGTTCCTGTAATCGTTCCGCCAGTACCAATGGTTGCGATGAAAATATCAATGTTTCCATCTGTCTGTTCCCAGATTTCAGGACCTGTTGTTTCAAAATGAGCCAATGGATTGGCTGGATTGTCAAACTGTCCCAGAATCATTGACCCTTCAATCTCTTTATGCAGCTGTTCTGCCATCTCAATAGCGCCTGCCATTCCTTTTTTACCATCGGTTAATACAAGCTTTGCCCCATAGGCATTTAATAATGTCCTTCTTTCTTCACTCATCGTATCGGGCAAAGTAAGAAGCGCTTTATACCCTTTTGCGATGGCAACCATGGCCAATCCAATGCCTGTATTTCCACTTGTTGGTTCAATGATTGTAGCGCCTGGTTTCAGTATTCCTTTATCTTCTGCATCCTCAATCATCTTTAAGGCAACACGATCTTTTGCC
>JABUSD010000011.1 GCA_021442845.1 Holdemanella sp. | reverse complement strand
ACATAGATAAATCCATAACGTTTTTCAATGTTTCCTGTTGATAATGCGATTAAATCGATGGCACTCCAAGGCATGAATCCGATTAGATCGACTCCATCCTTGATAGCTTCTTTCATAGCTTTGATGTGTTCCTGTAGATATGAGATACGATATGCATCATGTACCTTACCATCTTCCAATTCATCTTTTGCACCTAAGCCGTTTTCTACTACCATCAATGGAATCTGATAGCGATCATATAACTCATTTAAAATATATCTAAATCCATTTGGATCGATTTGCCATCCATATTCACTTGCTTTCAAATATGGATTTTTTAGTCCAGATAATAGATTTCCACTTACTTTTTCTGCATTTGGATCATATCCAATACAATTCGTCATATAGTAGCTGAATGAATAGAAATCTACACATCCTTCTTTTAGAATCTTGTCATCTTCTTCCTTCATTTCAATAGAGATGTTATTTTCTTCCAGATAACGTTTCATATATCCAGGATAAGCTCCACGAACCATGACATCTCCACAGAAGTAGTTCTTTAACTGATTTGTATTCTGTGCTAGAAGAATATCATCTGGATTGCATGTTAATGGATAATTGACCATAGCAGCAATCATACATCCCATCTTAAATTCTGGATTGATTGTTTTTGCAAGTTTTACCGCTTTTGCGCTGGCAATAAATAAATGGTGAAGCGCCTGATAACGTAATGATTCTGTATTTCTTGGATCCCAGAAATCCATCTTTATACCACACCCTGTCATGATTCCAAAAGGTACCAGGGAACAGTTTATCTCATTAAATGTTAACCAGTATTTTACTTTATTCTTATATCGATTGAAGATTACTTCACAATATTTCAAATAGTGATCAATCATTTCACGATTAGACCAACCTTTTTCGGCAAGAGCATAGGGTGGTTCATAATGGCTTGTTGTTACAACTGGTTCAATGCCATATTTAGCTAATTCATCAAATACCGAATCATAGAAAGCAAGTCCCGCTTCATTTGGCTCTTCTTCCGTTCCATTCGGGAAAATACGTGTCCATGCGATAGACATACGATATGCCTTAAGCCCCATCTTGGCAAATAAAGCGATATCTTCTTTATATCGGTGATAGAAATCAGAAGCCTTATGCGATGTATAGTATGCATCTGGTTGAATTCCTTCGGTAACATATCGTCCCTTTGGCCCGCATGCCTGTACATCAATAACGCTGATTCCTTTTCCATCCTCATTCCATCCACCTTCTACCTGATTGGCAGCTGTAGAGGCTCCCCATAAAAAGTTATTAGGAAATTGATTTTGCATAATTTAACCTCCATATCTTATAGAATCTGCCTGAAGGCAGATTCTATTTCATTTTTATTCATCAGCTTCCAGATCTTTAAATCCGATAACCCATGTCAATGCAAATGTTATTGCAAAACTTACAAGTACAGCTAAGAATCCTAACAACATATTCTTTCCAGCTGGTACGAAGATTGCACAAGTTAACAAACTTGGTGTAGCAAATGTTGGAGCTGCTAATCCTAAGATACCGCAGAAGCATCCACCGATAAATGCACCGATCATCATAGAAATGAATGGACGTTTTAAACGAAGGTTAACACCGTATAGAGCTGGTTCTGTAATTCCTAATACAGCTGATACTGTAGCTGATAAAGCTGTTGATTTTAATACTTTGTTCTTTGTCTTTAACGCAACGGCACATGCTGCACCACCCTGAGCAATATTTACGGCAAGTCCTGATACCAGGAAGATTGGATCGTATCCCTGTGTCATGAACATCTGGATGATTAGTGGAATTGTAGCGTTGTGTGTTCCAGTTAATACCATTAACGGGAAGATTAAAGCGTTGATTCCAACTGCAATCCATCCCCAACTCATCATTGCTGTACATGCTGCAAATAATGCATTACTTAATCCCATAGAAATTGGTCCTAATACTAAGATCATAATTGGCGCTACGACGATTAAATCGATTAATGTACGCGAGAAGATTGATATAACAGATGGGCTGATCTTTTCAGCAAACTTATCTACATATTTTAATAGCCATACACCTAGAATCATTGGAATTGCCTGTGTACTGTAATCAATAACCTGTACTGGTAATCCAAAGAATGTAACTGGTGTTTCACTGTCTAATAAAGCTAAGAACTTTGGATGTAAAATAACAGCAGCAAATGCCATAGCCGTTAATGGATTGACACCCATCTTTTTAGCTGCATTGTGAGCTACAAAGAATGGCAAGAAATAATATACACCATCAGCAATGACATCATTCAACAATGTATATGTAGTTGATCCCGCTTCGATGATTCCAGCATAGCTTAAAAGTACACAGACCACCTTCAACATACCAGCTCCAGCAATGACTGGAATGAATGGAACGAAACAGCTAATAACTGTATCTAGTGCACCCTTTAAAAATCCAACAACACCTTTTTTCTGTTCTGGTGCCTTTTCTTCTTTTACTTCAATTGTTCCCACTTCCTGAACAACCGCATCATACATTTCATTAACTTTTGCACCAATGACTAACTGATATTGTCCTCCTGATACAACAACGTTAATAATACCTGGAATTGTTTTTAAAGTCTCCATGTCAACTTTTGTTTCATCCTTCAACACTAGACGTACTCTTGTCACGCAATGTGTAATGTTTGAAACATTCTCTTTTCCTCCGATTGCTTTGACAACCTGAATTGCAGAATCCTTGAAATTCATTTTCTCTTCCTCCTCTTGAATTCTTTAACTGTCTATATTATAGAAAGAAGAAGAGATTTATTCGTTTTATATATTATCTATATTTACACACTTAATTGTTTATTTATGATACATAACAATATTTATCATAGATATATTAATTATTTTATTCGTATTTTTAATATCACAAAAAGAGGGTATGCCCTCTTTTAGAATTGATATACAAAATGAAGATGAGCAAAGGCGTTAGCTGGTAATTCCAGTTCAAAGGTTGCCTTGCCATTTTTTACGGTTATTTTCTTTAATTGCAGACTTGGAATCGATGTCTGCTGCAGGTAGTGGATATCATTGGGATGGATATATAATTCATTGACAAGTCCCATCTTTTTAAATTCATCCTGTACGCTTCCTTTTTCCTGGCTCATCACACGTATTTTGACAAGATATTCGCCATCCTTCATATTTTCAAATTGGTATTTTAAACGAATTGGTTCCAGATCATCAAAGTAGTCTACGTAATGATTCAGATCCAGATTCTGCTCTTCCAGATAATAACGATAGCTTAATCGCTTGCAGTTATGACAAACAATCTGATAGTTCTGTCTATGTGCAAATACAATCGAATGGTTATCCTTCGTTAGATATTCATCTCCTATACGATTCATAAATGAATAACTATAAAAAGATGGCTTTTTTATTCCGTGTTTACTTATCAGGCCATCAGCTCCAATCAATATCTTTCCATGCTGTTTTATAGGATACATTAAATCAAGTGACATCTTAGGTGCAACCGCCTTTACATATCCTGCGCAATCAATAATATTTTTTATGATTTCGGCTCCTCGGAAACACGAATCATTCAATACACTATAAGTTAGAAGCGTATCGCTCCATCCTGTAATATACGGTTTATTGTCTTTCTCCATAAAGGCAGGAACATTCTGTTGCAGCGTTAGAATACGGTTACGAAGATACCCACCATCCGTTGTGCGAACAACCGATAATTCGCCATCCTCATTTACAAAAGCATATGGTTCTGATTGGAATGTCTGCAGCGAATATTCTGTTATACTATCACTGCTCTTGTTGTAGAAATTCTGTACACTTTTCATATTGGACAATGAAATTCCCGCACAAATAAGCTGTTCACACCCAAAATGATCTAAAACGCTTTGAATCTTATTATATGCGATCCAATATTCGCCTACTTTCTTGTCATCAAACATCGTATTATAAACAAGTTCAAATCTCCATAAACGAACTGTATCAATGCTTGTACGATTGCTGAAGTTTGATAGCATCTTCTTAAGATAATGACACAATTGATCTATATCCTCTATAATCCGATAGTCAATCACAAACCACATCAGCAGGTTCAATTCCCTTAAAAAATCCACAGCTTCTTCCTTATCCGAGTGATCATCATAGAAAAAGACTCTTGCGTATTTATATTTCATATGCATTTGAAGCTCTTTTAATTGTTCACGCATCTGCACATCCTGCAATGTCTGTAGCTCGTGTATATTTACATGTTTCGCCCAGAATCGATCCGTTGGTTTTCTATCTATACAATCAATACATAATATATCTTCGGATATTGCCTTCTCCGTTTCTTTAATCCCTAAATACTCCATGACATCAATCCGATCTTTTTCCTGCTTCTTTTTCTTTTCTTCTATCTTTAACTGATGTTTTTTTCGATACTCCATTGGAGTCATATCATACGTTTCCTGGAAATAGCGATAGAACGATTCTGCATTAGGAAATCCACTATCCATAGCAACTTTCAATACATTATTTTCTGTTTCAAGCAATAGCTTAATCGCATGCTGAAGACGAACTGACATCAGGTACTTATAAAAGGTTGTCCCCATTTGTGTTTTAAAAAACTTTGAAAAATATGGGGGCGTCATATAAAAATCTGAACTGATCTGTTTTAAAGATATGTCATTCTTATAATTCTTCTCTATATAATCAACCAGTTGTTTTGTGATATCGTTTTCTTCAGAAGCTACTTCACCTATTGAAAAGTTGCTGACTAGAAATATCAATATCTCATAGGCCTGTTTTGCCAATATTGCATTTCGATACGGATTGTTTTCATAATAATATTGAATATATTTTGTAAGATGCTGGCACAATAAAATATAGTTATCACTTTTATCCATCGTTGAATCACATAAAAAACGGAACCTTTTATTTGGAAAGATTGTATTCATAGTTTCCTGGTCAATTTCAAGGCAGACAAACAAAGCATTCTCCTTTTTTAAAGTAACCTTTGTATCTGGTAGTATAAGAACAATGTCATTGTTTCCCATTATACTTTCCTGCTTGTTCTGTTCAATAATCAGTTGATTATCAAGGTTCAAATACAAAACATAATTGTTGCTAATAACTTCCTCTATTCCATTTCCACGTTCTACATTTATATGAATAACCTGCATATATACCTCACTACTTTGATTATAAAGAAAACCTGTATGATTTCCAAGAATGAAAAAAGCTGGGTAATCCCAACTTTCTCATTCTGTTATTCTTCTGTTTTTTCTTCTTCTGCTGGAGCTGGTTCTTCTTCAGCAACTGGTGCTTCTTCAACTGGAGTTTCTTCAACAACAGGTTCTTCAGCAACAGGTTCTTCTGCTGGAGCTTCTTCAACAGCTGGTGCAGGTGCTTCTGCTTCATCAGTTGAATAAATCACTGGTTCTTCTTCTTTTTTGCAGCAGCAGCAATTTTCTAATAGTTTTTGGATTTCATCTTTCTTTGATACGATAACGTATGCAGCTCCTCCAACTACCGCTACCCCTAGGGCAACTTTCCATAATTTCATATATATACCTCCTTATTGTATATTAGGGAATGGCATGTCCCCTTTTGAATAACTCTTTAAATTTACAAATGCATAAACTTCAATCACAATGACAAATACAATAAATATGAACGCATTGGTTGATGCGAAGAAATCATAAGCACCATGTAATAAGACAGGTATTAGAATCGCAAAGCATAGATTTTTTCTCTTTAATGACGGTTGTTTCATCTTTTCCGCCATCTTTGCCTTGCCATAATAATGACCCATATAAAGACCGAATAATGCATGTCCTGGAATAGATGTAATAGCTCTCAATAAAGCTGTCTGTAATCCCCCCATAAGCAATACATACATGATATTTTCAACAATCGCAAATCCCATACTGACAGATACCGCATATACAACACCGTCAAACTGATAATCAAATGCTTTGTTTTTCCAGGTTGTCAACAACATAAGGAATTTAAAAAACTCTTCTGTTAAGGCAACAAAGATGAAATTTTCAATGAAGCAATAGAATATGCTAGAGCCAGTAAAAGTATTTGTTAATATATTTTCTACAATTGCCACTGGAATTACCGACAAGGCTCCAAGTAAAAGAAGCAATGCGATTAAACCTTTAGGTTCTCCTTCAATCCAGTCTTTTTTATAGACATAGACAACCATCAAAGCTCCCGGCAATACAGCTAATGCCGTTAGAATCATTCTCTATTTCCCCTTTTCCTTACAATGTATATTATATCAAAGAAAAATGAATATGACATTCCTATTTTAAGATATATTTCTCTACAAACCGTGCAAATCCATCCTCATCTGATGTGTATTCTGTAATGTAGTTTGCCAAAGTTTTTGTATCATCGCTTCCATTGCACATGCACACACCCATACCCGCAATTTCAATCATGCCATTATCGTTGGTTGTATCACCAAATGTCGCAACATCTTTTAAGTCTATATTGTTCATCTTACAGAATTCACTTAACGCAAATCCTTTCGAAATTCTTTTATCTGAAAATTCAATTAAGGTTGTCTGTGTCTTGAATCCTTGATAATCGACAAAGTTTTTCTTTTCGATTTCCTTTTCGCACGCAATGACATTCGCTTCGCTCATTCTAAACAAAAGAATCGGTGCTTCTTCCTTATATAGTTCTGCCTTATCGACTACAAACATTTCTCTTTCACCTCTATTATGGATTTCTGTAACAGGATCAATGTTTGTACACATCATTCTTTTTCCATAATATTTAAACATATTATCGGAATATGGCTCCATGAAATCGATAATTTCCTTCATCCATTCTCTTTTTAGATTAAAATAATTGTACATCTTTTCGTTTGCCACATCGTATAATTCAGCTCCATTAAGGCCTATCATAAGATCAACAGGATATTTTAGATTCCATTCCTTTTCCCGTAGCGATATCGCATCCACCGGTCTTCCACTGGCAATTCCAAATAGGATTCCTTTTTCATGAAGGCGTGCAATCACTTCTTTTGTCTTCTCAGTAAAACGACGATCGGATGTCGTTAATGTTAAATCAATATCGGCCACAACTAGTTTAATACCACTCATATTCTCTTCTCCGTTTCCTTACTATTATATTACATGTGAAAATGATATGACAATGTGAAAAATTGGTCTTTTTTTATATTTGAAACTTTGTATAATATAGTATGCAATTTAAAGGAGAAAGAGATTATGGCTAAAAACTCAATGGTAAAGGATTTAACAGTAGGAAGCGTTCCTAAGCTGTTATTTACCTTTGCAGCCCCATTATTTATATCCAATGCCTTACAGGCAGTCTACAACATCGTCGATATGGTCGTTGTAGGACAAGTTATCGGTGGAACCGGAATGAGTGCTGTTGCGATAGGGGGTAATGTACTTCAGATTCTTACCTTTCTGGCAATGGGATTTTCGAGCGCAGGACAGGTTATCATCGCAAGAGAAGTAGGAAGCAATGATAAAATGGCATTAAGAAAGACAATAGGTACTATGTTTACATTATTGCTAAGCATGGCTCTTGTTGTATCTATTGTGTGTTTCTTTTTAAGGGATTGGCTTTTGAATTTAGTTAATACACCAGCCGAATCCTATGCCTACACAATGGATTATACATTAATCTGTATTGTAGGCCTTGTGTTCATTTATGGATACAACGTTGTATCTGCCATCATGCGTGGTATGGGAGATTCAAAGCGCCCATTCATGTTTGTTGCGATTGCTGCCATCATGAATATGATTCTAGATGTAATATTTGTTGCCTATTTCAAAATGGAAGTTGCCGGTGCAGCATGGGCTACTGTAATTGGACAGGGATTTAGTTTTATATATGCCATTTTTTATTTATATAGACATAGAGATACATTTGAATTCGACTTCAAGCCAAAGAGCTTCATTCCAGATAAGAAGATGCTGAAACGAATTACTTCTTTAGGAATTCCAATGGCTTTACAAAGTGCTGCCATTTCCATTTCTATGACAGTGGTTGCTGCATGGGTTAACTCATTTGGTGTTATCGCATCGGCTATTGCAGGAATCCTGGGAAAAATCAATATGATGATGGGAATCCTATCCAATGCGGTCACAACAGCGGCTGCTTCGATGGTAGGACAGAATTTAGGGGCCAGAAAATATGATCGTGTACCAAAGATTCTTCTATGGGGTGCTTCAGGTTCGCTTGTACTTGCCATCATCTGTTCAGCAATCATCTGGAAGTTCCCAAATGTCATCTTTGGACTATTCACAAAAGATGCTGCTGTCCTTGCTGGGGCTTCTGTCATTATCCTTCCTGCCATCTTAAACTTCATGGGAGCGGCTACGCGTTGCTTTGCCTTTGGCATTATCAATGGATCTGGAAACTCAAAATTAAATCTTGCCGTTGCGATATTAGATGGTGTCATTTCTCGTATTGGGCTTGCCTATCTGTTAGGCTGGGCTATGGGTATGGGACCACAAGGATTCTGGCTGGGTGATGCCTTAGCCGGTTTTGTTCCATTCTTTATCGGAGGCATATTCTATGCCAGTGGAAAATGGAAAGCATAATCCTTGCTTGACATATTTTCTATATCCGTTTATTCTAAATATACGAAACGTCTTTGGGGCAGAGTGAGAATCTCTACCGATGGTTATAGTCCATGAGCTCTTTGAGCATGATCTGGTGAAATTCCAGAACCGACGGTTACAGTCCGGATGGGAAAAGACAGGTAGTTTTCTGTTTATATAGTGTGCCCCTACTATACATGGAGCACACTTTTTTTATAGGAAATTCCAATGGCGTTTTTAGAAAGAGGTTATTATGAAAAAATCAAGCGTTCGTATGATTGCGATGGCTGCCATCATGGGGGCTGTTGCCTTTGTGCTGCAGTATTTCAGTTTTGGAATACCATTCTTTTCGCCATTTGCCAATTTTGATTTCTCCGCTTTGCCAGAAATCATCGGTGGATTCATTCTAGGACCAATTGGTGCCATTGAAATCATCTTAATCAAATTAGGACTGATTCTTGCCTTTAAAGGTACAAGCTCTATGTTTACGGGTGAAGTTCAGAACTTCTTATTAAGCGTTGCCTATGTACTTCCAGCGATTTTATATTATCGAAAGAATCGCTCAAAGAAAGGCGCAGCGATAGGTTTATTGATTGGTACACTTACGTCGATTGTCGTTGCCATCTTCACAAACCTATATCTGATTTATCCCGCATATATTCGCCTATATGGAATGAGCTGGGACGGAATCATTAAAATATGCAATGCGGTAAACCCCTTTATCCACGATAAGACAACATTTGTGTTATGGTCAGTTATCCCATTTAATACCGTATCTAGAGTTGTGACATCCATTATCACATTCTTCCTATATAAGCGCATTAGCCAACCGATTAAACGATTCATTCAATAGGAGGCATTATGAAATTCAGTGTAAACAAAGATCTAACTTTCAATCAGGCAAAAGAAATCATGTTTGAAAAACTAGGCGACTGGAAAATCATGGCTCTTGCCAGCTGTGTAGACAACTATCCTATGGTAAGAAATGTCAGCTGTTTATTCTATGATGAAAAAATCTATTTTAAAACAGACAAAAATTTCAGAAAGACAAAACAATTATTTGAAAATCC
>JABUSD010000028.1 GCA_021442845.1 Holdemanella sp. | reverse complement strand
GAATGGAAGATGTGGCGATCAACTCATCAGTTAAAGAACACCGTAGGGAATATCTACATGGAGAAAAAGCTAGCCGCAAAGCTCTGGAAACTGGCAAGAGATTTTGGCATTGAAACCAAAGAAGGAATTGAAATTGATGTCAATTTATCGATCACATTCTTATCAGATATGTTGGGTGCTCCAAGAGAAACCACATCCAGAGCCTGTAAACTACTTGTGGATCGAGGCATTATTAAGATAAATAAGAAGAGAATTGTGATAATCGATCATAATCAATTAGCTAATTTCTACAAGAAAGGAAATGTATAAATACTCCGTGACTTAGGTCACGGATTTTTTTTTATCTTCTTTTTATAATAAAGTTATGTAAGGGTTTTCACGTTAATAGAGAGGAGATACTATGGGATATCAATTAACGAAAATGGATGCGAATGTATTATTTAGTAAATTATCTAAGACATATGATATTTTTGCACCTGTTGTGAAGAAAGGTGATGGATGTTTTTCTGATATAGATGTTGTCCGTTATGACAAGGTTACATCGGTTGATGAAATCGAATGGAATAAGAAGTCCGATTATTCATTCAAGGAATCACTTCTTCACATCAATGAAACATTGTTCTATTTCACAGAAGATAAAACAATTGTTCCAAACGGACCAGAAAAAGAATTATTAATTTTTATGCGAGCATGTGATTTTCATGCCTTAAAGCGATTGGATGAAATCTATCTAAACAACAAATTTAGTGATTTCTACTATGCACGTGTACGTGAAAAGGCAAAATTTGCCTTAATTGGATGTGAAACAAGCTGTTTAAATGGATTCTGCGTCAGCATGAACACAAACAAGACAGATGCGTATTCACTGTATGTAAAAGTAGATGGAGAAACAGTATCTATCGATGTAAAGGATGAAGCTATTGAAAAAGAAATCAACACATTACCAGTTAATACAAGTGATGTATGTGTGGATTATGTCAAAGAAAACTATGAAAAAGTAACGCTTCCAAAGAATATCAATCCAAAATCGGATTTATGGAAAGAATATGGAAGTCGCTGCATCAATTGTGGACGCTGTAACTTTGTATGTCCAACATGTACTTGTTTCACAATGCAGGATATTTTCTATAAAGACAATGCCAGAGTGGGTGAAAGAAGAAGAGTCTGGGCTTCATGTCAGATTGGTGGTTATACACAGATTGCCGGAGGACATGAATTCAGAAAAGACAATTCCGATAAGATCCGTTTTAAAGTTATGCATAAAGTACAGGATTACGAAAAGCGTTTTGGATATCCAATGTGTGTAGGATGTGGACGTTGTATTGATGTATGTCCAGAATACATTGCCTATTCAAATTTATTAAATAAACTTTCGAAGGAGGAACAATAATATGACAAACGAATATATTCCTCAATTTTCTAAAATCTTAGAAGTGATTAAACACACAGAACTGGAATATACATTCCGTATGGCGTTTGATGGAGAAGTAAAACCAGGACAATTCTTTGAAATTTCCATTCCAAAATATGGAGAGGCGCCAATTTCTGTCAGTGGAATTGGAGAAGGAACCGTTGACTTTACTATCCGTAAAGTTGGTAAGGTAACCAATGAAGTCTTTGAAAACTATGTAGGCGATACATTATTAATCCGTGGACCATATGGAAATGGATTCGATATTGAAAACTTCAAAGGAAAAGAAGTTGTGATTATTGGAGGAGGTACAGGAGTATCGCCAATGCGAGGTGTCATTCAATATTTCGCAAACAATCCAGATGATGCCGTATCAACAACCGTCATTGCCGGATTTAGAAGCCCGGATGATGTCTTATTCAAACAGGATTTTGAAGACTGGACAAAGACAATCAATGTCATTAAAACGGTCGATAGAGCCCCAGAAGGATATGATGGACCGGTTGGAATGGTTACAAAATACATTCCTGATTTAAAATTTGAAAATCCAGATAATGCCGTATTTATCTGTGTTGGTCCACCTGTCATGATTAAATTTACAATTATGGAAATTCAGAAGCTAGGCATGAAAGATGAACAGATCTGGACTTCCTATGAAAGAAAGATGTGCTGCGGACTCGGTAAGTGTGGGCACTGTCGTATGAATGATAAATATGTATGTATAGATGGACCTGTATTCAACTATACAGAAGCAAAAGAATTATTTGATTAAGGAGGAAATACAATGAGTCTTGATATCAATACAAAAAAAGCGAAAAAGAATGCATTCCGTGTTTCCAAAGAAAGAGGTATAGGAGCTTCTCGTATTCGTGTACCTGGTGGATATTGTCCTGCTGAAGTTCTTGGACTTGTACAGGATATCGCCAAGGATTTTGGAAATGGATATGTACATATCACAACAAGACAAGGATTTGAAATCGAAGGAATCCATCTTGAAGATATGGATGCGATTAATGAAAGATTACAGCCAATCATCGATTTAGTTGAAACAAATCAGGAAGTATCTGGTACAGGATATGCTTCTTCTGGTACACGTAATATTTCTGCTTGTATCGGTAATAATGTATGTCCATTTGCCAACTACAATACATCTAAATTAGCCCGTCGAATCGATAAGGAAATCTTCCCAAATGACTTGCATTTTAAAGTTGCATGTACAGGATGTTCCAATGATTGTGCTAAGGCAAGAATGCATGACTTTGGTGTTATTGGCATGACAATGCCACAATACGATCCATCTCGCTGCATCAGCTGTGAAGCCTGTGTAAAAGGATGTAAATCTTTATCTGTTGGTGCGCTTCGCATTGAAAACTATAAAGTCGTTCGTAATACTGAAAAATGCATTGGATGTGGTGTCTGCATCACAAAATGTCCAACACGTGCATGGACAAGAAGTGAAAAGAAATACTATAAGCTATCCATCATGGGACGTACGGGAAAGAAAAACCCTCGTTTAGGACAGGATTGGTTAGTTTGGGCCGATGAAGATAATATCGTAAAAATCATTAAGAATACGTATGAATTCTGTGATAAATACATCTCTCCAGAAGCGCCAGCACGAAAAGAACATATCGGGTATATCATTGACCGTGTTGGATTTGAAACATTTGCCGAATATGCGTTACGTGATGTAACACTGCTTCCAGAAACGATTGTGAAAGATCGTTTATATTGGGGTGGAATTCACTTTGATCAGAATAACTCAGAAAAACTATAGAAGAAAGGATTCATTCTATGAAAAAGATTCAATCCGTATGTAACTACTGTGCCATAGACTGTAACCTTGATTTCTATGTAGATGAAGATGCAAATCGCATTATCAGTGTAAAACCAACCCCAGGTTATCCTGTTAACGATGGATTCTGCTGTATCAAAGGAATTTCATTAGATAAGCAACAGACGGTTGTGGATAAGCCACATACACCACGTGTTCGTAAAGAGGATGGTACATACTTTTATCCAGGATGGGATTATACATTTGAATACATTGCCAGAAGATTTAAAGAAATCCAGGAAAAGTATGGATATGAAGCGATTGCTGGTATTTCAACAGGACAGCTGACAATGGAAGAATTTGCGATCAATGGGCATATTCTACGTGATCATATGCATACAAATGTTGATGGAAATACCCGTTTATGTATGGCAAGTGCTGTTGTTGCGCATAAACAGAGCTATGGTTTTGATGCACCTGGTTATACATTAAAAGATTTAGATCTATCCGATACAATCATTCTAGTGGGAGCCAATCCAGTGGTAGCCCATCCAATTGTATGGGATCGAATTAAGCGCAATACCAATAAGAAATTGATTGTCATTGATCCAAGACGATGTGAAAGTGCAAAGAATGCGGATTATCATTATCGCATCAAGTCAAAGACAGATTCTACTTTATTCTATGGACTCGCTAATTATTTCATTGAAAACGATTTGATTGACCATGAATTTGTCAATGCACATACAAACCGCTTTGAAGAATATAAGGAATTTGTAAAGGATTTCCCACTTGAAAAAGTAGCGGAAGTAACGCATATTCCAATGGATCAGATTATGGAACTGATTGATTTGATCAAGAATGGAAAACGCGTATCGATGTGGTGGACAATGGGAATCAACCAGTCGCACAATGCGGTGCGCGCAGCCCAGTCGATTATTAATTTACAATTATTGTTAGGCAATTATGGAAAGCCAGGAACAGGAGCAAACTCAATTACCGGACAATGCAATGCGATGAGTTCACGTCTATTCTCTAACCAGGCTTCCTTATATGGACATGATTTTGCCAATCCAGATGCGCGTAAAAAAGTCGCAAACATCTTTGGCTGTGAAGAAGAGATTCTTGCCAAAGGGCCAACAAAGACATACAACCAGATCATTGAAGAAATCAATGAAGGGAAAATCAAAGCATTATGGATTATGTGTACAAATCCAAAACACTCATGGACAAACAATGAAACATTTAGAACGGCGGTTGAAAAACTGGAATTCTATGTTGTGCAGGATATCTATGATGATATTGAAAGCTGTTTTGATTATGATGTCTTCCTTCCAGCCGTTCCAGGTATCAAGAAGGAAGGAACATATATTAACTTAGAACGTCGTTTATGCCGTTGTGTACCGGTTATTAAACCCGATGAAGATGAAATGAACGATTATCAGATCATGTGGAATGTCGCAAAGGCGATGGGATTCAAAGACATCATTGAAAACTGGAAAACACCAGAAGACTGCTTCAACTTAATGAAGGCATGTTCAAAAGGAAGACCCTTTGATTTTACAGGAATGGATTATCGTAAATTAGAAGGATCCCATGGCTGCCAGTGGCCATTCAAAGAAGGAGACATCCTTGAAGAGGATGAACGCCGTCTATATGAAGATGGCAAGTTCTGGACACCAGATGGAAAAGCGATTTTCCAGTTTGAACCCGTACCTGAAAACCCCCTTCCACAAAGTGAAGAGTACCCCTATATCTTCAATACTGGACGCGGAACGGTAGGACAGTGGCATACGCAATCCCGTACGCGTGAAGTACAGTTTGTAGATGGAGTAAGTACGAAACATGCCTATTGTTACATCCATCCAGTTGTAGCTGAAAAATACAATTTGAAACACGAAGACTGGATTACCATTCATTCCTGCAATGGACAAAGTGCTGACTTTGCCGTTCGCATTACGGATGATGTGCAGGAAGATGAAATCTATGCACCAATTCATTATGAAGAATGTAATAAGCTGACCCCTTCTGTCTATGATCCATATTCGAAGGAACCATCTTATAAATCGGCTGTTGTGAATATTGAACCAAAGGAGGACTAATCTATGTATCGAATTAAAATTGATAGAAGTCGCTGTATTGGTTGTTTGATGTGTGTGACATCATGTTGTATTTCCCATGATACCCACGATGCCAGAAACCGTGTCGTAATCGATTCCGAAACAAAACCAGCTCCTATTTTTTGCCGTCACTGTGATTTGCCAGAATGTGCGATTACATGTATGACAGGAGCTATGCGAAAAGATGAAAAGACAGGGTATGTTACATACGATAAGGAACACTGTGCCCACTGTTTCATGTGTGTTATGGCATGTCCATATGGTGTATTAAAACCGGATGCGATTTATAACTATGAAGTTATGAAATGCGATATGTGCGTTCATAGAAGCGAAGATGGTTCAGGAAATCCAATGTGTGTTGAAAAGTGCCCAATGCATGCCATCACGCTGGTGGAGGTGACAAAATAATGAAATATGTAGTTATTGGAGCCAGCGCCGCTGGAACAAATGTCGTTCGTAAACTAAGAGAATTAAACCCGGATGCTGAAATCGTCATGATTTCCGAAGACACAACGATTTATTCCCGTTGTATTCTTTATCATCATTTAAAAGGGGAAAGAGATTTAGAAGGATTAAACTTTGTAGGACCTGATTTTGAAAAGCGCATGAATATCAACTGGATCAAAGGAGTAAAGGCAACCGGTGTTGATACTGATTCAAATGTTGTCTTCTTAAATAATGGGGAAGAAGTGACATATGATAGCCTATGCATTGCCACAGGTTCACACCCTAACTTTTTTCCAATTCCAGGATTAAGAGAAGGAAAGAACATCACAGGATTTAGAAACTTCTGTGATGTGGAATTCATTGAAGAAAGACTGGATAAAGCCAATAATATCTTTATTATGGGAGCTGGACTAGTTGGAATTGATGTCATTGCAGGATTGGTCAAATATGGAAAGAATATCACATTAGCGGATATGGGCCCTTATATGCTTCCAATTCAGCTGGATGAATATGCAGCCAATGTCTATGGCAAGATGTTTGAAGAAAAAGGTGTCAAACAGTATTACTCCATGGGAGCCAAGGAATTTGTCTTAGATGAAGAAGGAAACTGTTACAAAGTCATTCTAAATGATGGAACGGAAATTCCAACCGATTTAGTTGTGAACTGTGCAGGTGTGCGTTCATCGGTAGAGTTCTTGCAGGGAAGCAAATTGGAATGTGACCGTTTTGGATTGATTTTTGATGAAACGGGAAGGACAAATATTCCGAATGTATATGGAGCTGGAGACTGCAGTGGAAGAAATCCAATCTGGCCAGTTGCGGTAAAAGAAGGAATGATTGCCGCTTACAATATATCAGGCGTTCCAAGAAAAATGGATGATTTCTTCGCATCCAAATCAACGATGAACTTCTTAGGACTTGCCAGCATGTCACTTGGAAATCCAAATCGTTATGATGAAACGCATTCTGTAGAAATCTATAAAGATCCAAAGAAGAAGATCTATAAGAAAATCGTACATAAAGATGGTGTTATTGTAGGAGCCATCTTACAAGGGGATTTGTCATATTCAGGTGTTTTAACGCAGATGATACGCCGTAAGATTGATATAACAAAAGTGAAGAAGCCATTGTTTGATATCGATTATTCTGATTTCTTCCATATGGATGAAAACTTTGAATTCTTATATGAGGAGTAGAAATTATGGATAGAATAAAAAATATGCCCGTACCTGTTCTACCAACCTTTGTCGGTGCATTAACACTTGCCAATGTGTTTGGAGGACTTGGATTTACATGGGTTCGACATCTAACAATGTGGACAGGTACTATTGTATTATTATGTTATGTCATTAAAATTGTGACAGCTTTTGATACTTGTAAGAAAGAGTATTCCAATGTTGTACCATGTAGTTTATATGCCGCTTTCTTCATGATGATGATGATTTTAGGAAACTACTATTATGATTATGTACCTGTTTTGGGAAAAGCCATGCTGATGATTGCCGTTACATGTCATGCGATACATATTGTCATATTCACAGTTAAGAATGTGATTCTAAAACGCGATGTGAATACATTTGTACCATCCTGGTTTGTTACCTACAATGGAATCATGGTTAGCTGTGTCGTTGGAGGAGCGATTCTTCCAAAAGCCTTACTAACAATCATCACATGGTATGGAATTGCGATTTATTTCATCATTTTACCATTCATGATAGTACGTTTGTTAAAGGTAGAAGTAAAAGCACCAGTCTATCATACAATGGCCGTATTATTAGCTCCATGTTCATTATGTTTAGTAAGCTATATCAATATCATTGATGTGAAAATACCAATGCTTGTCTATTTACTCTATGCATGTGTACTATGTTCATTGGCTTTCATTATTGTGAAACTTCCAAAATTCTTTGCGTTTAACTTTGTACCAGGCTATGCAGGAGTAACCTTCCCAATGGCAATTGGAGTTGTCGCAACGGGTAAAATGGCAGGTTTCCTTACAAATGCAGGCAATGAAGCTCTTGCGTTAAAAGTAACGCAGCTACAAGGAATTCAATTGTATCTGACGACAATGATTATCGGTTGGGTATTGTTGCAGTTTCTAATTATGTTCTTAAAAGTTGAAAGAAGATAATGAAAATGTTCTTCGAGTTTATAAGCCTAAGGAATTCTATGGTTTATAAGCCAGGGTATAGATGGAAACGTCTATGCCTCCCGCATTCTGGAAAGAAGAGCAGGTCAAACACTTTTTGTGTGCTTAGCTCTGTTTTCATAAAACAGGGCTTTTCTTTTCTATGTTACAATAAGAATGGAGAATACAATGAAACACGATAAAATCACAATCGATGAAGCAATCAGACAGGTATGTGCATACGCAAAGCCAGTTCAAAGTGAAACAGTACATGTACTGCACTCTATAAATCGTATCCTTTCAGAAGATGTATATACATTGATTGATCAGCCCCCATTTCCAAGATCGGCTATGGATGGATATGCCGTAAACTATGAGGATATCAAAGAAGTCCCTGTCACATTAAAGGTAGCAGGCAATCAGTTTGCTGGGGATGCCCCATTTAGAATGTTAGAAAAAGGGGAAGCCTTACGCATTATGACAGGAGCCTGCATCCCAGAAGGATGTGATGTCATCATCCCACAGGAAATGACCGATTATGGAAGGGAAAAAGTGACAATTTATAAATCACTACCAAAAGGAGCCCATTATTGTGATATCGGAGAAGACTTTCATAAAGGGGAATTATTAGCCGTGAAAGGCGATGTCATAGATGCGTATTTTATCGCCTCTGCCATTGCCGCAGGCATTGAATATGTCAAGGTAAGGCAAAAAATAATGGCAGCTATTATCACAACCGGAGATGAATTACAGGATATGGGAAAGCCACTACAGCCAGGAAAGATCTATAATTCCAATTTAGCTTTATTCTCAACAAGACTTAATCAATTAGGATGTGATGTCATTCTATCAATGTCAGCAGGAGATGATATTGATACAATTAAGAAAGCTATCTCAAATACCAATTGCGATCTAATCATCACAACAGGAGGTGTATCAGTAGGTATTAAAGATGTCATCCCACAGGTTATGGAAGAACTGCATGCCGATATCATATTCCATGGAGTCAATGTAAAACCAGGCATGCCAACGATGTATTCTATATTCAATGGAATACCAGTTATTGGCTTATCAGGGAATCCATATTCTGCCAGTGCTATCTTTGAACTATTGGTGCAGCCATTATTAAAAGAAATGAATCAAAGTAATAAAGTAATCTTAAAAGAAGTAGAAGGAATCTCCTTTGATGATTTTCCTATTAATAAATTCAGTACGCGTTTTCTTAGAGGCTATTATATCGATGGAATCATCTCTTTTTCAAAAGGACAGCATAATGGTCAAACTAAAGCCGGTATTGGCACAAACTGTCTGATTCGTATTAATCAGAATGAAACCATCACAAAAGGAAGTAAAGTAAAAGCATATTTAATCTAAAAGGACGTGATTGAACACGTCCTTTATAAATTCAATAGAAAATCACATATATTAAGATGTATGATTCCATTTTGGCTTCTATCGATATCATCCATTGAAATGACATATTTTGGATAATTATCATGGATTCTATTATATGCATTAAACTCTCGGTCTACTACTTCTCTGGAAGCGAATAGATATGTCACCTGTACATATATTTTTTCATTTCTTCTTGTTGCGATAAAATCGATTTCTTTATTTCCTATTGTGATAGTATATCCTTTTCTTAATAATTCCATATATACGATATTTTCAAGACTTTGATCAATATCTCTTTCATTATTCCCATATACTGCATTTCGAATACCTTGATCGGCAATGTAGTATTTTTCTTGTACACTTAGTATTTTCTTACCAATCATATCCTCTCGGTTTACTTTATAAAATAAAAATGCATC
>JABUSD010000070.1 GCA_021442845.1 Holdemanella sp. | reverse complement strand
ATCTGTTTGTGTCAGGGCTGAAGAGGCAAAAGCCCATCCAGAATGGATGAGCGATAGTGGATGTATGCAGTGGGATCTTTCGGTAAACAAATTAATCCCATTTAATGTAGGCTATGGTGCAAGTGATATAATGCGAAGACTTCAGCTTTTTGAAATGTTCTGGCATGCTGAAGGCATGAAAACAGCCTATAGCGGAACAATCCGCTTAGATGGTGAATCCTATACAGTAACACCTGAAACATGTTTTGGCTATGCGGATAAAAACTGGGGAAAAGACTTCACTACCCCATGGCTATGGTTATCTTCCAATGACCTGGTAAGTGAAATCAGTGGCGAACGATTAAATGATAGCGTTTTTGATATTGGTGGAGGACGCCCTAAGATTGGATTCATCTCTTTAAAAGGAAAACTTCTTTCCGCTTTCTGGTATGAAGGTAAGGAATATGAATTTAACTTCTCCAAATTCTGGACATTTACCCGTACAAAGTTTGACTGTGAAGAAACATCCGATACAATCCATTGGCATGTCGAACAGAAAACATGGCATAACCGCATGGTAAGTGATGTATCGTGTAAAAAGGATGATATGTTACAGATTCAGTATGAAGCCCCAAATGGTACAAAACGTCATACCCGCTTATGGAATGGTGGAAATGGAACTGGAACTATAGAATTGTATCATCGTCATAAATTAGTGGATCGTATTCATGCCAGTCATATCGGTTGTGAATATGGAGAATATGATGCGAAAGGTCCTTATAGAAAAAACCGTCATAAAGTATAAAAGCCTGATATTGTATCAGGTTTTTCTTTTATTATTTTAAAATTCTTTTCATCTTAATTGTTTGATGCATTTTGGTTTTTCTCAACATTTTATTTTGGTTTTTCTTAACATTTTATTTTGGTTTTTCTTTTTATAGGAATAGAACACATTCATAATTTCTTATATCAACAGTATCATTCATCAGTGAATCGATAATATATGATAAAATATCTATATAAAGTGGATAAAGGAGATCACTATTATGGGTATTATGGATCTATTTAAAAAAAAGAAAAATACAGAATCGGATATTCTTGATGATATGAGCTATATTGCCGATCTGCATCATATTGAAGGTGTATGGAATCAGTATGATTTCCTGTTAAACGCACAAGGATATGGATGGAACTATATTGTTGATTCAGCCGATTATATGGTTCATGCGGATCTTGAGAATATAGGTACTATAAGCGTTACAAAAACATTCAATGAAGAATCTGTTGAACGGATTGATGAATTTAATCTTACAGGTTCTATTCAATCCATGAACTCTTTATCTGAAGAATCCATCGATTTTGGAATCGGGGGAACTAGTAAAATTCTTGGTGCTCCCATTAAAATCGTATGGTTCAATCAGACACGAGTCATTCGCATCTTTACTCCGATCAATGATGAGATTCTATTGACAAGATATGCGGAAACAATGATTCGAAGAACTTTTGGTACACCCGATGAAATGAAACTGGCTAAATCTGTTAAATAAGCTTTCAGGAGATATAATCAATGAATATTGCACAAAAAATACTTATGCTGATGGGATCCTTTTTTACTATTCTGGGAACTATTCTTACCATTGTCTTTTTACCGATTGGCATGGCATGGATTCCCCTTCTCTTTGTGATTATAGGCTTAGCTATGATTTGTAGTGTTTATCTAACAATACAGAAGGCTAAGAATATTGTTGAAAAAGGAAAGAAATATACAGGAAAGATTTATGGATATGTTGAAAATAGAGCCTATCTTGTCAATGATAGCTATACCTATAATACTCGTGTTCGTTATTTTGATGAAAAAGGAACAAAACGTGAAGCCATCATTAATACAGCCTTTCCAAAAGGCGATGGTACCTATCCAATCGGAATGACAATGGATATCTATGAATACAATGGAAAATGGGGCTTTGATACGCATTCTGTAAGAAATGAAGGAATATATCATGAAAAGGAACTGATGGAAAATAAACCAATTGAACCGGATTTATTAAATATGGTTGCGATTCAATGTCCAAACTGTGGTGCATCCTTTCAGGCTGCAGCGGGATATGCTGAAAAATGTCCCTATTGTGATACTTATATAAATGCCTAATAATACAAAAAAACATGGAAATCCATGTTTTTTTTAAAGATAAGGATTGTATTTCAATTCTTCTTCCAATGTGGTATAAGGTCCATGTCCTGGAAAAACCAAATAGTTTTTATCCATCTGCTTAAACTTTAATAAAGACTGTTCCATTTCCTTATAAGAACCACCCATTAAATCCGTTCTACCAATGGATTCCTTAAATAAGACATCCCCTGTAAATAAAGCATCTTCAATCTTAAAGACACAAGATCCTTTGGAATGACCTGGACAGTGAATGACTTCAATGGAAAAGTTTCCCACCTGCAAAAAGCCTTCCTGAATAGGGGTAATTTCACTTATCTGTTTTGAATACATACCAAAGTTAGAAGAACCATTTAATGCAGGATCTTTTAAATTATCCTTTTCAATTTCATGAATATATACAGGACAATTATACTTTTTTACTAGAAAATCAACACCACCAATATGATCAAAATGACAATGCGTTAAAAGAATACCATCCACAATGTAATTTTCAAATTCCTTATCAGCGTCAAAACGATATCCTGGATCAATAATAAGAGCATGCCCATTCTCTTTCAGGATATAACAGTTTGCCTGGATAGGCCCTAAGGGAAAATATGTAACTTCCATAATCTGAAACTAAAAAAGACCATAGTCGGTCTTTCTTATTTTTTCTCCTTGTGTTGAGTCTTTTGATTACAACGTGGGCAGTATTTTTGAATTAACATTTTTTCTGGGTGTTTCTTTTTATTTCTAGTTCCGATGTAGTTTTCTTCACCACAAACTGAACACTTAAATGTGATTCTATCTCTCATGTTCTGTCCTCCTCACATATATACCTTATGTATTCTAACATAAGTAGCTTTTTTAAACAAGATTTATTGCGGATATAATTCAAAAAATTTCTGTACGATTTTAGGTACAACCTGCGTTGTACAGATATTGGCAGCAACCTCATCACTGTTGATAGAAGATGTAGGTGCAGCACACGCAAAGGCCATTGTAGGATCGCTGAATGGGGCATATCCAACAAACATGGCCGTTGTCCATTCCTGTACTTCGGCGGTTCCTGTCTTCCCAGCGACTTCTACGCTCATGTCTTTCAAGGCTGAACTTGCATTTCCTTCACTGACTACATGTCTGAATCCCTGCTGGACACGATGTAAATATTCCTTATTCTTTTCAGGAAGTACACTTCGAAGTACTTTTGGATTTTCGGTTACAACCTGTTCCGAGTTAACTTCTGTTACATAAGACATGATACGAGGCTGGTACATCTTACCATCCGTAGCTATCGTTGAAACATATTCTAACATCTGCACTGGGGTATACATATCATACTGTCCAATCGAATAGTTTAGAAGCATACCAGCAAGGCTGGATACAGACATATAACCGGATACTTCACCTGGTACATCAAGCCCTGTCTTATTTCCAAGTCCAAACATCGTAAAATACTGTCGCATTAAATTCAAAGTACCCGGAACATCACTGACAATCAGCGGCTGTTCTGGAATATAGGTACCCTTTGCCAATCGAATCGCAATGTTAAACATATAGACGTTGGAAGATACCGATAAGGCTTTGATATCATCGACTAGACCATGCTCCTTGAACGAACCAAACTCTTCACCGGCAATATTCATGACCTTATCATCAATCACTTCCCCTGGCTTGATGACACCTTCACTCAATCCCATATAAACCGTAGCACCCTTAACGGATGAGCCTGGGTTTATTAATGAGTTATAGTTACCCGATGCATAATATGTCATTTCTTTTGTTTCCAGATCCATATGATATCCGGATAACGCTTTTACCGAACCATCATTTGGATCCATAATAATCATGAATAGCGACTGAAAGTTTTCACGCTTTTCCGTACCACCATATTCCTTTAATGTTGTTTTGATGATTCCATCCAGTTCTTCCTGCAATTCAATATCAATGGATAAATGAATATCATATCCCTTTACCGCTTCACGAATGACTTCTTTTTTAGCTAGTCCTTTTGAGTTATATGTAATAATGCTCTCTTCAGCAATTCCACTTAAAATGTCATTGTACTGAAATTCCAATCCAGATTTACCAACAGGTGCATTCAGCTGGTACCCTTTCTGAAGATAATAGGCTTTGTAGTCAACCGGCAATCCTTCTGTTGATGTTGATACGCTACCGATGACATCACTTAAAGCTTCTCCATATGGATATTCCCTTTTCCATCCCCCAAAGTCAACATCAAATCCAGGGAACTCTGTCTTATGTTCCACTAGATAGGCAACATCTGTATCAGAGATATCTTCAAGGATTACATTTTCCTGCCCTGAAGAAGCATTGGCAATCATACGCTGGTAGATAACACAAGCCTTCATCTCTGTCTTCTTCATTTCCTTCATCTGATCATCACCGATTCGATTGTATAAAAGTCCATATCGAACGGTTTCGGCATAGGTTCCCCAGGCACCTGACAGATATTCCTGCTGTTCCTTTTCCGTTAATAGATGATTGGCTGCATATTCTGGATCATCATAATCCAGCAGTGATTTAAAAGTGATATACGCTTCCTTTTTATCACGTTCTGTCAATTCTTCTTCATCCAGTCCAAAGACTTCCACAATACGGTTGGCATATAACCAATAATCATCCTGTGACATATTCTTTGGTGAAGTATAGACAATGTTATGGGATACAACCGTCTTGGCAAGCACTCTTCCCTTGCAGTCATAGATTTCCCCTCTTGGTGCACTTACATACTGTCGTATACTTGTATAATCATCCTTTTTTTCTACATAGCTATCATGTTTGATCACCTGCAGATAGAACAATCGAATAAAGATAATCATAAACGCAACAAAAATGAATCCCGATAAGACCAATATACGCTGTGATACTTCTTTATCATATTGAATTTTTTTATACAAAAAACGCTTTGGTTTTTCTTTTTGTAATTTAGGCAAGAAACATCCCCCTTATAGTCTTTAAACATTATACATCATTTTTTACAATTAAAGAAAGAATAATGATATACTAACCAAAGAAAGAAGGGTTCCTATGCAACGATTAGAAACAAGAAAAGTCTATGTAAAAGATTTACAGCTTGGTCAAAATAATAAAGTATATATCCAATCCATGTGCAATATTAAGACAAGCCATTATAAGGAAGTTATTAAACAGATCCTAACTTTAGAAAAGATGGGATGTGAAATTATCCGTGTCAGCTGTATGGATATGGAAGATGCGCTAGCCATCAAAGAAATCCAGAAAGAGATTCATATACCATTAGTAGCGGATATCCATTTTGATTATAAACTGGCTTTAGCAGCCATCGAATCCGGTGTCGATAAAATCCGTTTAAATCCAGGAAATATCGGTTCCAGAGAAAATGTTGAAAAAGTTGTCAAGGCATGTAAGGAAAAACACATTCCTATTCGTATTGGAATCAACAGCGGTTCTTTAGAAAAGGATATCCATGAAAAATATGGAAAGCCAACCGCCCAGGGAATGATTGAATCAGCAAGAAGACATATTGAAATACTAGAAGACTGTGATTTCTATGATACGGTATTATCCTTTAAATCCAGCGATCCATTATTATGCATTGAAGCCTATCGTCTAGCTTCGCAAACATTTGATTATCCATTGCATCTAGGGGTAACAGAAGCAGGAACTACCATGACATCGGCCATAAAATCATCTCTTGCGTTAGGTACATTACTTATGGAAGGCATTGGAAATACAATTCGTATTTCCGTTAATGGTGCCCCAGAAAAGGAAATCCCCATTGTAAAGGAATTATTAAAGGACTGCCGTCTAATCAGCAATGTTCCCAATCTGATTGCCTGTCCAACATGTGGAAGAACCGCATGGGATATGGAATGTGTAGTCAATGAAATTGAACAATATTTACAGACAGTCAATAAAGAAGTAACCGTAGCTATTATGGGATGCGTTGTCAATGGACCAGGTGAAGCCAAACATGCAGACATTGCCATAGCCGGTGGAAAAAAAGAAGGCTTATTGATCAAAAAAGGCGTTGTCATTGAAAAACTGCCACAGGAAAAGATTGTCGAAAGACTTAAAAAGGAGATTGACTTATTCTAGTCATTCTCCTTTTTAATATTCATTTCATTTGTAAAGAGATATATAGAAAAAAATAACTGCTCCTGACCCAACGTAGCAGTTATTTTATGTTCACTTCGGGCTAACTGTCTTATTGTAACCCAGTATGGAGCATTTGTTACAAGCCAATGCTCCTTCTGTATATAATATCTATCCTATATTCAATCTTGTTCATATTTTATGGTCACATAACCTAAAATATGAGTATAAATAAACTTAGCAAGCTGTTCATGTCCTCTTTCTGTGAAATGAATTCCATCATAGCTAAGATCTATATCCCATTCATTCAAATTGATTGTATCCATGGATTTTGACTGGAATAGATTGACTAAAGATGGAAATCCTTTCACATCTTTTGGAATCAGATAGATAACTGTATATTCTTTAAAAATATCAATCATCTTATCCAATTTCTTTTCAATATAATCCATAAAGAAACCATTTAAGATATCATTGGTACCCAATTGAATAAGAATTAAATCATGCTTATCGATTCCATATAATGTATCTGGATTGACATGGGATATCATCATGCCATTCATTCCATGATTGATGACTTCTTTATTTATATATTCTGATAAAAGCTTAGGCCATGGATTTAAATATCTTCCATTATATGGATCAAAACCATAGGCATTTGAATCGCCAATTACAACTATTTTCATACACTAATTATAACAGAATGGATAATAGCGGAATGGTAATTAATGAAAATAAAGTGGAAGTAAAGATAATCTGACTGGCAAATAGATCATCACCCCCATATTGACCTGCAACCATAGCGGTTGTTGTTCCACAAGGCATTCCTCCAACTAGAACCATCAATCCCTTTACAACAGGATCCACTGGTACAAAGTATAATAAACCAAAGACTAACAAAGGAATTCCAATTAATCGTATACATGTATAATATAGACTTGTCTTATCAATAACCTTACTAGCAGGCACTTCCCCTAGAATCATTCCTACACACATCATCGACATAGAAGTTGTACAATTGCTAAGTCCTGTTAAGGTATTATCAAGAAAAGGCGGTAACTTTACCTGCAGGATCATAAGAATCAGACCAATCCAGACAGAAGCAATGCAAGGATGCGTCATAACCTTTTTAAAGATGCCCTTCCCTTTCTGTTTGGAAAAGATTTCAACACCACTTGACCACATGACTATTCGTTGTGGAATCAGGGCAACACTCATAAACAACAAGCCTTTTGCTCCGAAGAATGCCTGGGCAACTGGCATACCTATAAAACCCGCATTGGAACAGATGGTCCCATATTTCATGCAATCCTGCTTTCTTTCGTCAAAGCCTTTATATAAAAATAGATTTAATACACTCATCAACACCTGTAATAAACAGGCAAGTAACACAACCATAAAGGCATCCTTTAAGATCTGTATATTAAATTCCATCTGAAAGCTATGAATGATATTACATGGATAAATAATTGTCAGAATCAAGGTTACTATCTGTTTTCTTGTCTCTGTTGAAATAATCTTTTTCTTTGAAAGGAAATATCCAATTCCAACCAGTATAAAAATCTGTAACTGTAAATTTATAACATTCATAAATGAAATTATACTACCATATAGATTGGAATCAAATAGCATAAAAAAGAAAAGGCGGTTAAACCATCGGTTTAACCTGCCTTATGCTATTGAATTCGGAATCCAGTATGCTGGTCAAATATCCAATACTGTTCACCTGGTTTTGTTTGTGTTGTCCAGATTGGAATATATTTACCAGTTGCATCGACCCAGTAGTAATTACCATTGTTTTCATTGTATACATAACAGCTTGTAACCATTGCATATTCAGCACATAAATAGTAATCACCAATCCATGTAGTACTTTGTAGTTCACCCTTTTCATTTGAATAGAACCAATAATCATACAATTCAAACCAGCCGATCTGTAAAGCACCACTTTCATCTAAGTAATAGATATTTTCATCAAGATAAATTGCACCTGTACACATAATACCTTCTTCAGTGAAGAAATACCATACATCTTTGATCTTCTGCCAACCTTTAACCATAGCACCGTTTTCATCATAGTAGTACCATAATGAATCTTCATAGTAATCCTCTACTTCGAACCATCCTGTTACCATATGACCCTTTTCATCAAATCGATATGTATGATTTCCAATTTCCTTTGTTGTATTTTCCAACATCTTATAGTTGTCAAAGTAATACCATACATTATTGATCTTCTGCCATCCATTTAGAAGGATACCATTTGGCTGTGCATAGTACCATGTTGGTGTTTCTTTACCTAACTGAGCCCATCCTGTATTAACCATAGCTCCATTTTCATCAAATCCATAAGCCGATAAACCAATTTCCTGGGCTGTATTTTCTAACATCATGTAGTTATCGAAGTAATACCAGACATTCTTAATCTTCTGCCATCCATTTAATGCACCATTTACCGTGAAGTAATACCAAGTACCATCGACTTCTTTCCATCCTGTCACTAAAGCACCTTCTTCATCGAAATAATATGGAACATTCTTAACTTCATAATATCCAGTTACCATGACACCATCTTTATCAAAGTAATACCAGACATTCTTAATCAGTTTCCAGCTCTGTACGACCATATTTCCATTTTCATCATAGTAGTACCAGTTTCCATCTTCCTGAACCCACTTACCAATGATTGGATCGACTTCTCCGTCAACAATTGTAAATTCAACACGGAACATATCAAATGGATTTTCCACTGTTGTACCTTTCAAAACAAAGTTAGCTGTATATTCTCCTGGTGTTGCATATACATTAATTGTAGGGACTTTTCTTTCCCCTTGATAATATCCTGCAAATTCAAGGAATTCACTTGCATCTCTAGTATAGACAACCTGTTTAGGTGTAGATGTATTTTCAATCTGAAGAATCATCGCATCTAAATAGTTTGTGATACGATCTGTTGTTCCTTTACTGAATATAGTTGGAATTTCACTTTCTGGACTTAATGTATAACGAGTAATATCATCTTTTGAAACAATTTCAATCTGTGCCTTATAGGTACCTGTATTTTTACTTCCTTCAGTAGGGACAAATACAGCTTGATAATAACCAGCATTTGAATAAACCGTTTCTTCGGAAATTGTTCTATTTTCTAAATTTTCATAGTGATCAAATACATAGGCACCATTATAGAACATTCCTATCATCATGTCACCCGTTTCAAAATCATAAAGGTTCAAATCAAATTTATCGATATCATCCGTAAATTTCTTTCCTTCTTCCAGGATATATGTACGGTTATATTCATGGCTCTGGTAGTTTTCTAATTTCCATGAATCCCATGTTTTGATTTTACATTTATAATTCCCTACATATTCACCTGTTTCACTAATTAGAACCATATAATAAGTTCCCTGTACAGTATTGACAGTTTCTGCATCAACAATATTTGTGAAATCATCTTCATAGTGATCAACGATAAGATCTGTACCGACTTTGATTATACTAGATTCACCAACATTAGGATTGTATAAATAGATACCACCTTCAATTAAATAATCGGTATTATTGAATTCTGTATAGATTGTACGGCTTCCACTATAATCTTTATAATAGTTT
>JABUSD010000411.1 GCA_021442845.1 Holdemanella sp. | reverse complement strand
TAGGTTGCCAGTGTCTTTGGTGTAATCTCTCCAAAAATCAGAATCAGTACTGTAATTAAAAATGTCGCAATACTGACAGCGGCCCCTCCAAAGTTATACGCAATCGTTGTAGCTAAAGATGCCATACATGTATTCACAAGATTATTTCCTATCAATATGGCACTTAACATCTTGGATTCATCATCTAAAATCGCAAGCACCTGTTTTGCTTTTTTATTTCCTTCTTCCGCTAAGGCTCTTAAGCGAATCCTATTAACAGAAACAAAGGCTGTTTCTGCTGATGAGAAAAATGAAGATAGAAACAATAGAACAAACAAGCAGGCAATCTGTATTTTTATATTCATGCTTCCTCCTTACCAGGAACAACCAATCGAATCATGCTTTCCTTTAACTCAATGGTTGGATTCTTAATTGGTCTGATTTCTCCATCCAGACAGGCAGGAATTCCTTCGTTTTGTGTATCTATATGTGTTTTATTTGCTCTTGTGATTGTGATTAGATCTTTATATTCAGTGTGCAATCCCTTTTCATATTTTTTAATAAGCTTGGCAATGGTTAATATATTTACTCTCTTTACCAGGCATACATCCTGCTTTCCATCATCAATGCGTGCTTCTGGACATGGTTTATATCCTCCACCATAGAATCTTCCGTTTGTGAATACCACAAGGGAATATTCTTCTGTTGGCAGTACTATATCATCAATTTGAATACGATAGGTCTGATATAAAGGTTTCGTCAGGCTTTTTACCACTCCCATATAATATGGAAGAATGCCTCGGATTGGTAATTTATCCCTAAATTCATTAACATGTTGAGCTACAAATACATCAAATCCAAAAGAAACCGTATTAATCGCATATTCACCATCTACCTGCAATAAATCGCATTGAATTTCCTTTGCGTTTTTATATCTTGACAAATCAAGGAAATCCTCTTTTGTATGGTCTTCAAAATACTTCACAAAATCATTTCCTGTTCCGATTGGATAGACAGAAAGCTTAACATTCTTATATCCAGCTATTCCATTGGCAACCTCATGAATTGTTCCATCTCCACCACAGGCAAAGATATGACATTCTTCTTGTTCCAATGCATATTTTCTGGCAATATGCATCGCATTCTTTGGTTCTTTTGACTTTTCAATGATATATTCCTTATCCTTAAAGTTTTTCTTTATCTCTTCCATTAATCGATATTGTCCTTTTGAATCCGATATAGGATTTAAGATAAACACCGTTTTCATATATATCAACTCCTATTTTTCTAACCATTCTTTAATATTCTTTTCAATTAATTCATTATCTTCCCGATTATACCAATGAACATCCATCTGGTTTTTAAACCATGTATATTGCTTCTTGGCATATTGTCTGGAATGTGTCTTAATCTCTTCTTTTACTTCTTCTAAAGTTGTCTTTCCTTCAAAATACTTTCTGAATTCTTTATATCCAATCCCCTGAAAACTTGTATATTCCCATGTTTCTGGATCCTTAAATAAAGATTCTACTTCATGAACCAGACCTTTTTCAAACATGATGTCCACTCTTTTATTGATTCTATCATGTAAGATATTTCGATCTACATCCAGGCCTAAGAAATAGACATCATACATCGGCTTATGCTCCTGCTCGCTTTCTCTTTCGGATTTTATCTTTCCTCCATGAGCAATTTCTAAAGCTCTTATTACTCTTTTTCGGTTGTTTGGATGTATCTTATCAAATGCTTTTGGATCTATTTTCATCAATAAATCCACAAGTTCTTCATTGCTTCTTTCGTTTAGATAGGATGTATATTCCTCATCTTTTTTTTCTTCCTTGAAAACATAATCATATAGACAAGCCTTGAGATATAAACCAGTGCCCCCACATAGAATAACCTGTTTCCCTTTTTCTTGAATATGCTTAATCAAATCCCTGCATTTATCCTGGAATATCTTAACATTATATGGCTGGTCATATTCCTGATCATCCACTAGATAATGGACAATTCCTTCTTTTTCTTCTTCGGTTACTTTGGCTGTTCCAATATCCATTTTCTTATAGACCTGCATGCTGTCACAGGATATGATTTCACCATTGAATTTGTGTGCCAACTGAACAGACAAGCTTGTTTTTCCAATCCCCGTTGGCCCTACAATCGCTATTATCTTCTTTTTATCCACGTTCAAATTCCTTTCTTAAGTCATTATCACTCATTGTGATAACCGTTGGTCTTCCATGTGGACAATGATAAGGCTGTTCACATTTCTGAAGATCATATACTACCTGCTGCATCTCCTGCATAGTCAAAGGACGATGGAAGCGAATTGAACTATGACATGCCATCGTGGATAATACATGCTTGCGAAGCTTTTTCATATCCACTTCATCTTCTTCCTTGAATAAATCTAATAAATCCTCAAAAAATTTTTCTTCATGTACATTCTGAAACCATACCGGAATCTCTCTTACAATAAATATATCCTCCCCAAAAATTTCAAATTCAAATCCGAAATATTTTACATTTCGATTAATGGTATTCACTCTGGACATAACATCCGATGTGACATGAATCTGAATAGGAAGCATTAGCGGCTGTGTCATAGTACATGGATCATTTAAACACTTCTGTATCTGCTCATAATGATATCTTTCCTGGGCGGCATGCTGATCAATGATCACAAGCCCTGATTCATTTTCACATAAAATATACGAATCATGTAACTGTGCTAACACTTTAATATGTTTAAACAATTCCGAGCCAGTATTGATTCTTTCCTCTTTTCTTTCTTCAAAAACTGGATATACAACAGGCTCTTCTTTGACATATATCTTCTCTTCAAACTGTTTTGAAATAAAATCATTCTGTTTTCTTATAGGTTCAACTTCTGGCATTGTATAGACTAAATCCAATTCTTCCTGTTCTATAACCTGTTTTACTTTTGGTTTTACTTCAACTGTTCTTAAAGATTCATTTAATGTATTCTTTATTGTTTTCTTTATTAATTCAATCAATTGATTCTGTTTGGATAAACGGACTTCCCACTTGTTAGGATGCACATTGACATCCACCAATTGTGTATCCATCTCAATATTTAATACAACAATAGGAAATCGATTGAGTGGCATATAATTTTCATACGCATCTGTAATGGCTTTCTGTAGTTTCACACTGCGAATCAATCTTGTATTCAATGAAATAAACATAAAATACTTTGTTGCACGATTGATTTTTGGCTGCACTAAAAGACCATGAATACGAAAATCTTCATCCATTTCATCAAAGGCAACCGCATTCTGTGCTACTTCTTTTCCATACATCTGGTATAGAATTTCTTCTAAACTTCCATTTCCGGATGTCTGAAAGATAACTCTTCCATCATGGCTTAATTTAAATCGTATATCTGGATGACTCAATGCCATTTTATTGACAAGATCAGCAATGATTGAAAATTCATAAGAAGGTGCCTTTAGGTGTTTGAAACGAGCAGGTGTTTTGACAAATAATCCTGAAATATCCAGTTTTGTTCCTAAAGGACAAGAACATGCTTCTTCACAGACAAGATCACCATATTCATAACGGACAAGTGTTCCATTCTTCCCATCATTTGTCATCATTTCCACTTTGGATACAGAAGCAATACTTGGTAAAGCTTCCCCACGAAATCCCATTGTCTGAATATTGAAAAGATCCTGTTCATCGTGCATCTTACTTGTCGCATGGCGCATAAATGCCATATGAGCATCTTCAAAATCCATACCGATTCCATCATCTGTAATAATCAGCCTTTCAATTCCTCCCTGAAATGCTTCGATTTCAATTACTTTGGCATGCGCATCAATGCTGTTTTCAATACATTCCTTGACAATACCTGCAGGTCTTTCAACAACTTCACCAGCGGCAATCATATTTGTCAGATGTTCACTTAACACATGAATTCGTGACATTACAAACTCCTTAATCTATTTCTTCTGCGATTTTCTTTAATTCATATAAACAATCCAAAGCTTCTCTTGGTGACATGGAATCAATATCAAGCTGTTGGATTCGATCCACTAATTCTGATTTCTTTGGCTGGATTGGATCCATAACAAATAAACTTGGCTGATACCCCTGCTGGATATCTTTACTTTCGAAATCATTTAAAAGCTGTTTCGCTCTTTCTAATACTACACTAGGCAAATGGGCTAATTTCGCAACATGAATTCCATAGGATTTATTGGCTTTTCCATCCACAACACGATATCGAAATTCAATTTCCTGCTTCTTTTCTTTCACATCCACATGAACATTCTTTACATGAGGATGCATCTGTTCCATATCTGTCAATTCATGATAATGGGTAGAGAATAATGTTTTTGCCTGGATAGCTTCTCCAATATATTCAAGCATAGCCTGTGCCAACGCCATTCCATCATAGGTAGCTGTTCCTCTTCCGATTTCATCAAATAAAATCAATGAATTCTTTGTAGCATAACGAAGGGCAACATTTGCTTCCATCATTTCCACCATGAATGTAGATTTACCAGTTAAAATATCATCACTTGCTCCTATGCGTGTAAAAATACGATCAAAGATTGGTAAATCCGCTTCCTTACATGGAACATAACTTCCTATCTGTGCCATAATCACGATCAATGCATTCTGTCGCATATAGGTTGATTTACCTCCCATATTCGGTCCTGTAATCAGCTGAATCGTATTTTCTTCTGGCATAATCCAATCATTGGAAATATATTTCTTCTTTTTCATGCGATCATCCAGAATTGGATGTTTTCCTTCAATGATTCTTACATAGCTCTCTTTATGAAATTTTGGACATACATATCCCTTAGCTGATGCCAATATAGATAATCCAACCAGAACATCCACTGTAGCAAGTGCTTTTGCACAAGCATGCAGATCAAACAGTTCTCTTTTAATTCTTCTTAACATCAATTCAAATAACTGTTGTTCCAGCTTTACCTTTTCTTCCTGGGCATGTAGGATTTCATCTTCCTTTTCCTTTAATTCCTGGGTAATAAAACGGGTTGCGTTTGCCAGCGTCTGTTTTGGATGATATCCAAACTCTTCCTTTATCGCATTTAGATTTCCATTTCTTACTTCGATATAATACCCAAATACTCGGTTATATCCTATTTTTAATGATTTGATTCCTGTTCTTTCTCTTTCTTTGTTTTCCAATTCAAGAATGAACTTCTTTCCTTGATTGGATATCAATCGTAATTCATCTAACTTCTGATTATATCCATCTTTGAAAACACCACCTTCTTTTAATGTTAATGGTGGGTTTTCTATTATCGCATCTTCAATTTCTTTATACAAATCCTGACAATCTGGAACATCATTAAATTCTGGATACGATGTTAAATCTCTGGATAGATTTAATATTGGTTTAGCATGTGCTAATGTTGTAGTTAGCTGTAGTACATCTCTTGGACTTGCATTTCCATATGCCATTCGACTTGCTAAACGCTCCATATCATAAACATACAATAGATGTTCCTTCAGATTTTCTCTTAACATGAAATTCGTTTTTAATATTTCAATCGCATTTTGCCTTTTTATGATTTCCTTTACATTAATCAATGGTGCTTCTATCCAATGTTTTAATAATCTTGAACCCATCGCACATTGGCAATAATCCATAAATTCCCATAAACTTTCTGCTCTAGCTGAAGATGAATGCGATGTAACCAATTCCAGATGATTCTTTGTTTCATAATCCATTACCAGAATATAATCATCATTCATAGATACAGCCGGAAGGAAATGATCGATATGCTGTTTCTGGGTATCTTTAAGATAAGCCATTAACTGTGCTAATGCTTCATCAACTATTTTTGATGTTCCTTCTATAATCAATTTTTTATCTTCTTCTTCAAGATTTACCTTTTTCTGTTTTGATATCACAATAGAATCCATTTCATCCAATGCCATTTGCCATTTCTTATCCATTGTCATTGGACATACTACTTCTGAAACATGTTGTTCCATTAATGACTTCTGTAATGCAACTAAAGATCTTTCTAGAATCTGATATTTTAATTCCCCTGTACTTAATTCACAATACAAAATACATATTTCCCAGCTGGATATAATAATAGAAGCCATATAGTTATTTGATTTCGCATCGGCAACTTCATCCATCCAGGTACCTGGTGTAATAATTTTAATAATATCTCTATCCACAAGACCTTTTGATAAAGCAGGATCTGATAACTGCTCACAAATCGCAACTTTATATCCTTTCTTTACCAATCGCTGAATATAAGAATTCGCTGCATGATAAGGAATCCCACACATTGGTACTTTTTCATCAACACCTGCACTTCTTCCTGTTAATACCAGATCCAGTTCCTGACTTGCCAATTTGGCATCATCAAAAAACATTTCATAAAAGTCACCTAATCTATAAAAAAGAAACGCATCTTTATTTTGTTCTTTTAATTGTAAGTAATGCTCCATCATCGGAGTGTATTTTTTTTCTTTCATTTGGATTCCTCCAATCTTATCTATTATATCAAATTTTTAACGCGCTTTTTACAATTGTGTTATACTAAATAAAACTAACTTAAGGGGTGTCAATATTGAAACAAACGATTATTGTTAAAAATAAAATTATAAGAGTGGATCTTGGATTTATTGCGATTCTTGTCCTACTTGGAATTACCAGCTGTTTTGCGATTTACAATTCATTCAATTTAATCAAGATTGGTACAGGTACTTCTTATCTGATTAAACAGATTTTCTGGTATGGTGTTGGATTCTTTACGATGTTCATATTATCTAAGATTGACAACAAGATTATATATGAATATATGTATGATGCTTATATATTTTTAATGCTGTGTCTTCTATATCTGTTCATATCTAGAATCACATATAACATCATCGGTTTTGCCTTACCGCTTGCATCACCGATTAATGGTGCCATATCCTGGTTTCAATTTCCGTTGATTGGAAGTTTTCAGCCAAGTGAATTTATTAAAATTGTATTAATCGTTCTTATTTCCCAAACAATAAAGGATCATCAGGATCAACATGAAAATCCAACTTTTAAAGATGATTTTTTATTAATGCTGCAAATTGCGAAGTTGTTGCTTCCACCTATGATTTTAATCTTTCTTCAACCAGATACAGGTGTATGTATTATCATCGCTTTCTGTATCATGGTTCTATTAATATGTTCTGGTATTCGTAAAGTATATGTATGGATATTACTTGGAATGATTGCAGGTGTGATTGGTTTATTCTTGTTCTTATATTTCAAACATCCTGAAACATTAATATCTTTGATATCCGCTTATCGTTTTAATCGTATTGAAGCCTGGCTAGATCCAGAAAGTAATATTCGAGGAAGTTCCAACCAGTTATATACAGCTTTATTATCTTTAGGAAGCGCTGGATTAACCGGGCATGGTTTACAAGCCAATATCATTTCGATTCCAGAAGCACATACAGATTTTATATTTGCAGCCTTTGGACAATGTTTCGGTTTAATTGGTACAACATTCATTTTGGTTGTGTGCCTGATTCTGGATTTATATTTATGTAAGATTGCATATAATACAACAAATCGATTAGATCGTTTTATCGTGATTGGTGTTATTGGTATGCTTCTTTATCAGCAGCTTCAAAATCTTGGAATGATTGTTGGTCTGCTTCCAATTACTGGTATTACACTTCCTTTGATATCCTATGGAGGATCAAGCATTCTGTCCTATTTTATCGCATTCTCCATTGTATTGAATCTATCACCAATATCAAAAAGAACGATTCATATAAATCGTCCTAAGCTGTTTAAACATTAATATAAGTTTTTTAATCTCTTCAAATAAGAGTAAGTACGGTATCTTGCGAATCGTACTTTTTTTTCAGAAGTGCATATAAATAATGTATCTACATTTTCTAATCCCGTTTCAAGATAATCAAAATTAGCCCTTGCGAGTGATAATGCCTTTCCTTTTATAGTCACTTTTCTATCTTCTCTCATAATATATGGATTTCTTAGTGAATGATGATTTTTGTGTGTGATTGGCATTATTTCACATAACTGCAAAACATTCAGTCCTGAATCTACCACAGCACCTGATAATGCGCGATTCATAGCACTAGATCCTGCCTGTGTACTAATACACAATCCTGAACCGGAGGTACTTTCAAAATACTCTTCATCAATATATACATCTAAATTTAATGTCTTTCCTAAACTTTCAATACGAATTTCATTTAAAGCATAATGTATTTTATTCTTTTGAGGAATCTGAATTTCAAGCATTGGACGATATTCAATATCTGGTGCTTTCGTTGTGATATCTTCAATAAGCAGATCTATTTCATCCTTTGTATAATCTGTAAAGAAACCAAGTGTTCCTGTATGAATGGCTACAAACATTACATCTTCTAAACAATCAAGATATTTATGGATTGTTCTTAAAAGGGTTCCATCCCCTCCTACCGATATGACAAGTTCTGGATTTTCACAATCGTATTCCCATCCTTTTGAAACTAATCTTTCGATTATTTCATCTCTTTTTTTAATTGATAATTCATCTTCTCTATCAACTGTTCCAAATCGCATACTATCTTCCTTTTTTTCTCTTGATATTGTAACATAATTTCGGAGGAATATTAAAATGTATGATCAAATTGAAAGAGAATTAAAAATACTTGTTACAAAAGAAATATATGAAAAGATTCTAAATTCATATGCCTTTAATGAAAGCCGTACACAGATAAATACATATTATGATACAAAAGATCAACTAATCAAACGAAATAAAGGTGCAATGCGAATTCGTAAAATAGGAAACCAAAATATATTCACATTAAAAATTAGAAAAGATAGTATTACCCATTTTGAGTATGAAAAAGATATTAATGTCGATACTATATCTGATATTCATGATGATGAAATAGAGAAATGGCTTTCTATGATACCTCTTGAAGAGGAAGTCTATCCAGTCATAACATTTAAAACAATTCGTAATATTTACATTATGGAATGTGGTGAATTATGCGTTGATATGACTATATATGAAAATCATATTGATTATGAAATTGAATATGAATATACTTCAGACCATGATGGTATAAAAACATTCAATGAAATTTTAAAACCATTTGGATTAACCTATCATAAAAATTGCCCTAGCAAGATTGCTAGAGCAATGGCTTCTAAAATTTGTGAGTAAGTCTATAGAAGAAGGACTTGGAATTATATTCCTGTTCCTTCTTTTTATATTCTTCTATTTCTTTTTCTAACTCTTCTCTTCCTTCTGCCTTTTCTTTTAGAATCTGATTTTCAGATTCTAATTCAGATATTTTATCATCCTTGGTTTGTGTTTCCAATAAGAATGTCTGTCTTGATTTTTCAAGTTCAAGAAGTAATTTTTCGTTATATAATTGTTCTAAAACAGCTTCGTGTTTCTCTTTTTCTTCAATAATTGCCCTTAATTTCTCATTTTCATACTTTAATTCCATTTCTACAGTTGAAATTTCATGTTTTTCTTTACGAAAATAAGAAGATAGCTGTTCTACACCTTCTGCTTTAATTGTAATTCTCTTTGTATCTGGATTCTTATATTTCCATTCTTTATCAGGGAAATCCTTTACCAGTTTAGCAATTGCCTTATCAACTGTATTTCTAGATTTATTAAAATGCTGGCAGATCTGCGCCACATCCATATCATAATATACATCTATTGTGCTTTCATTTATATCCATATAGTACTACTCCTTTCTTATGAAAATCATAAGACTTCACATATTTAACAATTTCATAAATTATAACATAAATATTGTATAAATCAATTTCATATGATAATACCATTTATAATTCTTCTAAAAATATA
>JABUSD010000326.1 GCA_021442845.1 Holdemanella sp. | reverse complement strand
GAAGATGCATTCTGGATGGATGTTGAATTCGGTACAGCTGGTATGCGTGGTAAATTAGGAGCTGGTACAAACCGCTTGAATATCTACACAATCCGTAAGGCAAATGTAGGTTATGGAAAATATGTATGCGGTTTAGAAAATGGTAAAGAACGTGGTGTAGTCATCGCTTATGATAACCGTCACATGTCTTATAAATTCGCATTGGAATCTGCAAAAGTATTGGCTGGAATGGGAATTAAGGTTTATGTATTTGAAAGCTTAAGACCAACACCAGAATGTTCATTTGCGGTTCGTTACTTAAAATGTGCTGGTGGTATCATGATTACAGCATCTCACAACCCACCACAGGATAATGGATACAAAGTATATGATGACACAGGATGTCAGTTAATCCCTGAATGGGCTGCTGAAGTTGTTAACTATGTAAATGAAGTGGAAGATGAATTATCAATTCCTGTTCCAACAATGGATGAAGTGTATGATCTAGTAAACTGGGTTGGAGAAGAAGTTGATGAAGCTTACTACAAAGAAATTATGGCAACTGAAATCAATCCAGGTATGGATAAATCGGATTTCAGCATCGTTTACTCTCCACAACATGGAGCTGACAACCTTCCTGTTAGAACTTGTTTAAGACGTTTAGGATATAATGTAATCCCGGTATTGTCACAGTGTGCACCAGACCCTGATTTCTCTAACACTAAGACACCAAACCCAGAATTGACACCTTCTTATGACGAAGCAATCAAATTGGCTAAGAAAGTGGATGCTGATGTTGTTGGTATTACAGACCCTGATGGTGACCGTGTTGGTATCGTCGCAAAACACAATGGTGAATATGTATTGATGTCTGGTAACCAGTCGGCTGCAGTTTATCTGGAATATATCTGTTCACAGTTAAAGGAACAAGGAAAATTACCTGCAAATGCAGTTATGTATAATACAATCGTTACTTCTGATTTAGGTGAATTAGTTGCTCGTTATTATGGTGTTGATGTTGAAAAGACATTGACTGGATTCAAATTCATCGGTGATAAGATCCGTAAATATGAAAAGACAGGTGAAAAACAGTTCATCTTCGGTTATGAAGAATCATATGGATGCGTAGTTAAAGATTTCGTACGTGACAAAGACGGTGTTCAGGCTATCTTAACAGCGGCTGAATGTGGTAACTACTATAAGAAACAAGGTAAGACATTAATCGATGTATTGAACGGTCTATATGAAAGACATGGAGCCTTCAAAGAAAGCCAGATTGCCATCTCTAAAGCTGGGGCTGCTGGAAATGCACGTATCAAAGAAATCATGGCTAACTTAAGAGCGGATGCACCTAAGGCTATCGGTGGAACGCCAGTTGTTTCAATCGAAGACTACCAGACTTCAATTAAAACAGCGAATGGTCAGGAAACAGTTATCGATCTTCCAAAGTCAAATGTATTGAAATACTATCTTGAAGATGGATCATGGATTGCTGCTAGACCTTCTGGAACAGAACCAAAGATTAAATTCTACTTCTCTATCCGTGGAACTACAGTAGAAGAAGCGGCTGCTAAGACTGAAGTTTACCACAAAGATATGATGGATATCGTTGGAGAATAATTCAACTATTTAGAACTGCTTTTGCAGTTCTTTTTTTCATGCATAAAAAAAGACATCTTAATCGATGTCTTTCAATGGGTGATTCTGGATGAAGTGTTCCATGCGGTCCAATGCCTGTTTAATATGATCTAATGAGTATGCATACGAGATACGGATAAATCCTTCTCCACTATCGCCAAAGGCTGTACCTGGAACACAGGCTACCAATTCTTCTTCCAGTAGTTTTGAACAGAATTCATCGGATGTCATTCCGGTTCTCTGGATATTAGGGAAGACATAGAATGTACCATGTGGACAGTTTGTCTTGAATCCCATACGGTTTAAACGGTTTACCAATAGATTTCTTCGGTTTAGATAATCGTTTTTCATCTTTAATACATCATCAATTCCATGCATCATAGCTTCAATTCCGGCATATTGGGCAGCTGTTGGTGCAGACATGATGACATACTGGTGAATCTTTGTCATAGCGCCACTGACTTCCTTATTGGCAAGGGCATATCCTAAACGCCATCCTGTCATCGCAAAGGCTTTTGAGAACCCGTTGATGACGATAACCTGATCTCTGATTTCTGGAAATTGAGCTAAAGAGGCAAATTCCTGATCAAAGCTTAATTCTGCATAGATTTCATCGCTGATGACATAGATATCAGATTCCTTGATGATTGGAACAATTTTTTCATAGTCTTCATATGTCATGACACCTCCCGTTGGATTGCTTGGGAAGTTCAACATGATTGCCTTTGTCTTTGGTGTAATGGCAGCCTTTAAATCCTCTGGAAGTAATTTAAAGTCATTTTCTTCTTTTAAGCGGATGCGTACAACTGTACCACCTGCTAACTGGATGGATGGTTCATAGGCAACATAATTTGGATCCATAACGATGATTTCATCGCCTGGATTGATTAAAGCACGCATTGCCAGGTCAATAGCTTCGGATCCTCCAACCGTGATTAAAGTTTCCTTTTCGGGATCATAATTCTGTCCATAGCGGATTCTATGGAATTCACAGATGACTTTTCTTAGTTCCAGCAAACCACGGTTTGCGGTATAGTGTGTCTTTCCATTGCTCATGGAATAAATCGCATTTTCACAGATGTGCCATGGTGTATCAAAGTCAGGCTCTCCTACACCTAAAGAGATGACACCTTCCATTGTGCTTGCCAAGTCAAAGAATTTACGAATCCCGCTTGGTTTGATCTGTTGTACAACGTTTGATAATTCTTTCATGGTGTCACGACCAATCTATCCTGATCATCCTGAACGGGTTCGTTCATGACGATTCCACTTTGTTTATACTGTTTTAATACAAATAGCGTCTTTGTTCCTAATACGGATTCAACACATGCAATCTTATCGGATACAAAGCGTGCTACTTCAAACATTGTCTTTCCCTGTACTAGACATAGGAAATCACAATCCCCACTCAATAGATACATTGTATCCACCTCTGGATAGTTTGCGATTAACTGGGCGGTCTTGTCATATCCTTTATTACGCTGTGGTGTACATGATACTTCGATATAGGCCATTACTTTCTGATCGCGTAAAGCTTTATTATAATTAATGACTGTGTGGTAACCACATATGATTTTTTCATCTTCTAATTGTTTAACGATTTTTTTGATTTCATTTTCATCTTCATTTAGAACATCGGCTAAATCCTGGGATGTTAACCTTGCATCATTCTCTAATAAATTTAAAATGTTATTTTGAATCATATCCGAAACCTCCTTCTAGTTATTCTATCATGTTTTCACTTTTTTTGTGAATAGAAAATTATTGATTTAATGGTATTGGAAATGATAGAACTTTTGTATTGGCAAGCCGTTTAAAACACTGTGAATTCATTGACATAAGTCGCAATATTACTTATAATATTAATGAAATTTAAAGGAGGATTTACTGACATGACAGTAAAAGTTGCTATTAATGGTTTTGGACGTATTGGACGTCTTGCATTCAGACAAATGTTTGGTGCTGAAGGGTATGATGTAGTTGCTATCAACGACTTAACTAGCCCTAAAATGTTAGCTCACTTATTAAAGTATGATTCAACTCAGGGAACTTATGCTAAGGCTGACACAGTTGTAGCTGGTGAAAACTCAATCACAGTTGATGGAAAAGAAATCACTATCTATGCTAAGGCTAATGCTGCTGAATTACCATGGGGTGAATTAGGAGTTGACGTTGTATTAGAATGTACAGGATTCTATACATCTAAAGCTAAAGCTTCTGCTCACATCGAAGCAGGTGCTCGTAAAGTTGTTATCTCTGCTCCAGCTGGAAACGACTTACCAACAATCGTTTACAATGTAAACCACAAAACATTAAAACCAGAAGATACAGTTATTTCTGCAGCTTCATGTACAACAAACTGCTTGGCTCCTATGGCTGATGCTCTTAACAAATTAGCTCCAATCCAATCAGGAATTATGTGTACAATCCACGCTTACACAGGTGACCAGATGACATTAGACGGACCTCAGCGTAAAGGTGACTTACGTCGTTCTCGTGCAGCTGCTGTAAACATCGTTCCAAACTCTACAGGTGCTGCTAAGGCTATCGGATTAGTTATCCCTGAATTAAACGGAAAATTAATCGGTGCTGCTCAGCGTGTTCCTACTCCTACAGGATCTACAACAATCTTAACAGCTGTAGTTGAAGGTGCTCCAACAGTTGACGAAATCAACGCTGCTATGAAGGCTGCTGCTACTGAATCATTCGGATACAACACTGACGAAATCGTTTCAAGTGACATCGTTGGTATGAGATATGGATCATTATTTGATGCTACTCAGACTATGGTTATGAACCTTGGAAACGGAACTAGTGAAGTTCAGGTTGTTTCTTGGTATGACAACGAAAACTCATACACTAGCCAGATGGTTCGTACAATCAAATACTTCTCAGAATTAGCTTAATAATCTGATTATAATTGAGTGAAAAAAAAGGTGCTTATCATAAGCGCCTTTTTCATTGTGTGCCTTTCTTGAAAAAAAGCCTATTTTAATGTATTCTAATGGTACGATTGGATGGTGATAAACATGGCAATTCGTGTTAGTATTTCAGATGAAGATAGAGATGAATTGACAAAGGATCTTGATGATTTTGATAAAGCCTATATAGAGAAGATGAAGGAAGATGGAGTCAATCCAGAATTCATGCAGATGTTTCGCGATATCTCTTTGGAACTGCATCAGGATGAAGAAGAATAGATTATAAGCATTTAAAGATGCTTTTTTTAAGGAAAGGAGCAAAGATATGAAATTATATAACAGCTATACACAGACTGTTGAAGAAATCAGACCGATTGAAGAAGGGAAGATTTCCATGTATGTATGTGGGCCAACTGTATACAATTATCCTCACATTGGAAATGCCCGGCCTATCGTAGTCTTTGATACATTAAAGAAAGCTTTAACGGTACAAGGCTATGATGTAACATTTGCCAGCAACTATACAGATGTTGATGACAAGATTATTAATACTGCCATTGAGCAGAATGTGAGTGAAAAAGAAATTACGGATAAATATATCAAAGCATACAATGATGTCCGTTTCGGATTGAATGCGGATTTACCCGATTATGCCCCAAGAGTGACAGAGACAATGGATCAGATCATTGCCTTCATTCAGGAACTGATTGATAAAGGGGCCGCCTACCAGGTTGGTGGAGATGTCTATTTCCGTGTGGAAAGCGATAAGAACTATGGGGAATTATCCCATCAGAATATTGAAGATCTTGTGGTGGGGGCTCGTATTGATGAAAACACAATGAAGGAGAATCCACTGGATTTCACATTGTGGAAGGCAACCGATAAGGGAATCCAATGGGATACGCCTTGGTCAAAGGGAAGACCTGGATGGCATACTGAATGTGTTGTCATGATTCAGGATGTCTTCAAGCGAAACCTGATTGATATTCATGGGGGTGGTCTGGATTTGAAATTCCCACACCATGAAAATGAAATTGCCCAATGCCGTGCATGCCATTCAACACCGCTAGCCAATACATGGGTACACAATGGTATGATCAACATTGATGGTACAAAGATGTCCAAATCGCTTGGAAATGTAAGATGGGCAAAGGATTTAATCGCAACGTATGGGGGAAATACAATGCGCTGGGCTATGATTTCCAGCCAGTATAGAGCCACATTGAACATTTCAGAAGAGATGATCAATGCATCTGAAAAGGAATTGAACAAGATCCTTACCGCTTATAAACAGGCATGCCTTCAATTGGAACTTGCCAATATCCAGGATGTAGAAGGTCTGGATGATGGTTTATGGTCGCGCTTTATTGATGCGTTAAATGATGATTTAAATACACCAAATGCGATCACAACGGTACTGGATACAGTCAAATCGATTAACCAGAACGTTCGTAAACGTCCTCTGGATACAGATCTGATTGGAAAGCTTGTCAATACATTGGAAAAGGAATTGTACGTTCTTGGTGTTAAATACAACCGTTTAAAGATGAACGATGAAGACCGTACAATGTATGCCGATTGGCGAGTGGCTGTAAAGGAAAAGAATTTTGAAGTTGCAGATGGTTTACGTAAATTATTACAGGAAAAAGGAATTATCTAATGGAGATTGTTACGGAAAATGCGACAAGCCTTGCCTGGCTTGGTGATGCGATTATGACTTTTGAAATCCGTAAGCATATCCTTGAAAAAGGCTATCGCAAAGCGGATGTACTACAGAAGAAAAGTGCAAGAATCTGTAGTGCCAAAGGACAGTCAATCATTTTGAATGCGTTAGTAGAGGCTGATTTCTTTACTGAAGATGAAAAGATGATTCTAAATCGCGGCAGAAACGCAACAATCCATTCAAAGGCAAAGAATGCCGATGGAAAGACGTATCTGGAGGCAACAGCACTGGAAGCTTTACTTGGATACCTTTATCTATATCATCATGAAGAACGGTTGAAAATGCTTCTTGATGAAATTGTTCGTTTAGGAGATAGCTTATGATTGTCTATGGAAAGAATGTCTGGTCTCAGATTCAAAATGATGAACAGTCAATTGAAAATGTATATGTATTACAGGGATTGAAAGATCATCGTGTATGGAATTCCCTAAAGGAATTAAGCTGTCCGGTAAAGGTTGTTTCCAAAAAGGAACTGGATGCCATTGCCAAATGTGAACACCATCAGGGCATTGCGGCAAGGGTTAAGGAGATTCCTACCTATTCGATAGAAGAACTTTTAAAAAAGAAAAAGGGAACAGGGCTTTATGTTGCCTTGGATGGAATCCAGGATCCCCACAATGTAGGCGCTATATTAAGAACCTGTGACTGTGCAGGTGTGGATGGTGTCATCCTATGCAAGCATAACAGTGCGGGCTTAACACCGGCTGCGATTAAAGCTTCAACAGGAGCTGCCTATACCATACCGGTATCGATTGTGACCAATCTTTCCCAGACATTAAAAAAGATGAAGGAAGAAGGCTATTGGATTGTAGGCAGTGATATGGATCATGCCAGAGATTATCGCAAGGGAATCTATGATGTTCCCCTTGTTCTTGTCATCGGTTCTGAAGGGAAAGGCATGTCACCGGTTGTTAAGAAGCAATGTGATTATATGGTATGTCTTCCTATGGCTGGTACCATCACATCGCTGAATGCCAGTGTTGCCTGTGCCATCCTTCTCTATGAAATTTACGGACAGAGAAATCCTGTTTAATATTTCTTTTTCACTCCGATAAAAGGAGTGAGAAGATTATGAAATTCAATATATATGAATATATTTATTATTATTTTTTAATGGATGAAGAAGCCCTTTCCATTTTAATCGCTTATTTTAGGCCGATTGTCCACAATGTGATCAATGGAACGGCTTTGGAAAACTTTGAAGATGTGGAAGAATATGAATTCCTGTCGCTTGCGGATGTAACGCTTGTAAATTGTATTCATTCTTATAGAATAAATCAGAAAGCGCATTTTATAACCTATTATAAAAAGGCGGTTCAAAACCAGCTGTATACATTCATCCGTAAGCTATGTCATTATTCATATCCTGCGGTTTCTATGGATGCTAAGATTTCTGAACATACACGTTATCAGTATGTGGATATTCTTGGATATCCATCCACTTTAGATACCCATGCGCATGTCCTGTTAAAAATGGAAGTGGAAGCGTATGAAAAGGTAGTTCAAAGGCAGTTGAAATCAATTGACTATGATATATTTACGCTTCTAAAAGAAAACTATTCCAATAGGGAAATCGCAAAAACATTGCATATATCGGATTCAAAAGTACGATATGAAATAAAAAAGATACAAAAATTGCTTCTATCAATTGACAAAGCTTAAATTGAATTGGTAAACTTTAATGGTTATAGGAGTGATACAAATGGCAGATAAAGTAATTTTGACTTGCACCGAATGTTTGTCAAGAAACTATGTAACAGAAAAAAATAAAAAGACGCATACAACACGTCTTGAAATAAAGAAGTTTTGCCCAAAGTGTGGAAAACACACAATGCATAAGGAAACAAAATAAAGGTAGGATGATAAGTATGGCAAAGGAAAAGAAGGAAAGAGCATATACTCCAGCGAAAGTAATTGAAGAATTAAAGAAAGTTGAATGGCCAAGTTTTAAAGGTTTGATGGGAACAAGTGCAATTGTTGTGATTTTTACTTTATTATTTGGAGTTTATTTCTTTATCTGTGAATTTGCTGCTTCAGGATTAATTCAATTAATTTTAAATGCATAAGGAGAGACGAAAGATGTCAGAACTAAAAAAAGAATGGTATGTAGTCAATACATATGCAGGACAGGAAAATCGTGTTAAGGAAAACCTATTGCGCCGTATCAGTACAATGGGATTGGAAGATACACTATTCCAGGTTGTTGTAGCCGAAGAAAAAGAAATTGAATATAAGAATGGAAAACCTGTTGAAAAGGTTAGAAATCTATTCTCAGGATATCTTCTTGTTCAGATGATCATGACAGATGAAGCATGGTATGTTGTTCGTAACACACCAGGTGTAACGGGATTTATCGGATCTTCTGGTAAAGGGGCAAAACCATTCCCTGTTCCTCAGGAAGAAGTGGATGGAGTGCTTCGTCGAATCGGTAAACAGGATATGAATATCCAGGTTGACTTTGAAAAAGGTGACACAGTGGAAATTCTACATGGTGCCTTTGAAGGATATTCAGGTACAGTGGAAGAAATGGATGAGGAAAAGAAGGAAGCAACTGTACTTCTAATTCTATTTGGTCGTGAAACACCAACTGAAATTCCATATGTTGACCTTAAGAAAGTAGAACAGGAATAAGGAGTTCAAATGAACTCTTTTTTGTTAGGGGATTTATGAAAACACTTATTTTTGATTTAGATGGAACGATGTATCGCGATACATCTATCATTGAAAGCGCAAAACGATTTCTGGATTACTGCATTGAAAAAAAGATTCCTTTTATCTTTATGACCAACAATGCGATGCGTACCCAGAAAGAGAATGCGAAACATATGCTTACTATGGGATATGAAGGCATAGAACCATGGATGTTCTATAACAGTGCCATGGCATCCTGCCAATATGTCAAATCGATATCCGATAAGCGCAAGGCCTATTATATTGGAAGAGATGGCATGAAAATGGCTTTGATGGATGAAGGCTTTCTTATCACAGAGGATAAACCGGATTTTGTCTTTGTTGGATTGGATAAGGAGTGCACCTATGCATCCTATTCCAAAGCGTTATCTTTCCTTTTGGATGGGGCTACTTTAATTGGTACCAATAAAGATCGCGTTTTAGTCAAACAAGGTGGTTTTGAAGTGGGAAATGGAAGCGTTGTTGCGCTTTTTGAATATGCATCCAATCAGAAATCGCCGGATATCGCAAAGCCTGCCTATCCAATCCTTGATCTATGCATGAAGCATTTTCATCTAAAAAAAGAAGATATTAGCAAAAGAGATGAAGATTCAGAAAGGTTAATTTTAACCTTAGCAGAAATAAAAAGGAAAGATATTATTAGTCGTTATAAAGAATTGGGTGTAAATATTAATCCGCTTGTTTTGGTACAAATACCAAACACAGAAGATGGTGAAGCCAAAAAAATGGTTGTTAAAGATTTTTTAAGAGCTTACAAAATAACAGAAGACAATGGTAAATTAAAACAATGATGTGACGATCACGAGGAATTTGACAAAAAATTAATAAAGAAAAATGATAATGAAACTTGTTATTTAATTTTTAAAACAGCTGTAGCTACAGGATGAGATTGCCCTAGGG
>JABUSD010000180.1 GCA_021442845.1 Holdemanella sp. | reverse complement strand
ATACATCATGTCACACCATTTTAATAATAGATTCATTTATGATACTATATGTACATGCCAAGAATACAGGATGATAGTATCAATACAATTGAAATTAAAAAAAGTAAATTCATCACCTATCTGCATCGTACAAAAGATGAGCAGGAAGCCAAGGAATTCCTAAAAAAAATAAAAAAAGAACATCCCCAGGCTACCCATCACTGTACAGCTATGATTATTGGAAATATTGTCCGTTCCAATGATGATGGAGAACCTGCCCAGACAGCAGGACATCCTATGTTAGATGTACTTCTTCATAACAATATGGAAGATATTCTTGCGATTGTTGTCCGTTACTTTGGAGGAATCAAATTAGGAACGGGTGGTTTAGTCCGGGCCTATTCTTCTTCGGTGCAGGAAGCATTAAAAAAATCAACACTAACCGAAGTGTGCACATTCAAGGAATATGAGATGATCTTCCCCTATGATTGTATCGGCAAGATGGATCAGTATTTTCGAACAAGAAATATTGAGATTCTTTTTAAAGACTATCAGGAAGATGTCATCTATCACTATGTTGTACAGAATGATATTACCGAAGATTTAATGGAAATTACCAATGGCAATGTATTGAATGAATATATACAGGATATTGACATAGAAACTCCATTAGATACCATGGAAAACACATAATTTTACGTTATAGATTCTATATACTTAGAAACATAAGGAGGTTTATTATGGAATTTCTTATTTTTACACTTGTTATGATTGGGTTAATCGCATTATTCTTCTTTATTGCACCTTATCTAATTGTTGCCGGCTTAGTAATCTGGGCCATCGCATTAATCGCAAAATTAATCCGTAGATCAAGTGAACCGAAAGATACAGAGTCAGATTCGACATCTGAATATACATATACAACATCAAGACGAAATCCCAATCCCGATGTGATTGATGTGGAATACACTGAACGCGAGGATGATGGCAATGATAACGCATAATGCGATTGGATGGGAAGCGGATGTTGAATATCTACTATCAAAGTCGCTATTGAATATGGATCGATTACAGATTAAGGCATGGATGAAATATCAGTTTGATCCTTCCAATATGTATTGTGCAATCGAAGACAACAAAGTGGTATCGTGTCTGCAGATAAAAAGAAGAACAATGTCTTTTCATAACCAGAAATGCTCTGTCTCTGTCATCACGATGGTAGCTACCCTTCCTGACTATCGCCAGAGAGGCTATTTTGAAAGCTTATTGGAAGCCAGTATGAACCAGGCAAATCAGAATGATTTAATCACAATTCTGCATACAACCTTTCCAAAGCTTTTTGAAAAGCGATCGTTTCAGACCATTGTACGGACAAAGGAATATTGGATTCCTGCCATTCGGGTAAAGGAAGGAAACGATAAGCATGTCAAAGCTTATACAAACAACATGGATCTATACCCTGCCTATTTAAAGTTCATCCATCACTTTGATGGATGTATTATCTATTCAAAAAAGGAATTTGAAGAACAGATCCAATATCATCTTCAATATGGCAAAAAGCTGATTGTATCATTCGATGATTCAAACAATATAACTGGCTTTGCGATTTATAAGACAACCGGATATGCCAAGATTGAATTCTTCATCTATCATGATGCCAATGCAGTCTATGATATCATTCGTTATCTAAGCATTCGCAGCAATACTATCACATTCACTGTTAGTGAAAATGAACGCTTTGAAAAGCTATATGCATTGGATTATCCAAAAATCCAGGAAACGGTACTTGCCAAATTAAACAACTATAAATTATTCTCCAAATGGGTTGGTCAGGATGTTCACAACATCCAGCAAGCCTATGACTTGTTGGATAAACCTTGCTGGAATCACTTTATCGACTAAAAAGCTATGAAACAGATTTAAACATGTTTCATAGCTTTTCATTTTTTACATCTTATTGATGATGGAAGCGCCACTGGTAATATTCATCATCTTTTTCCTTGGAAATTAAATCCTCTTTCTTTTCCTGGTAGATCATAAAAGTATTCTTAATAAATGTTTGAATAAAATCATCTTCATTCATAGAAGAATGCCAGTTTTCATGATAGAGAAAATACGTATTATCCTTTTTATGTACTAACACCTTATTTTCAATCATCAATAGGACAAAACCTTGTTTCAATAAAGGAATGGCTGTTGCCATCGTTTCAATCTGTTTCATATAAATCTATTCTCCTAAAGCCAAAAAAGTGGGAAAATCCCACTTTTACTAATCGTTAACAGCCCATGCAGGTGTATCATTCCCTCTTCTTACAAGAATTGCCTTCTGGAATTCAGTCTGATTCAGGAATTCAAGAATCTTTAATGTTTCTTCTTCTGTGCATCCTAACAGGAATTTAACTTCACAATCCTTTTTTAGAATATCGATACTAATCGCAATCGCATCCACTGTAAATGTAGAAATCGATCCTACATACATCGCAATTGGCATTTGATCATTTCCATATGTATCCTGTAAATAGCCATAATCCACAGGGTAAACCAGATTCGTGTATTTATTATGTGTTGTTCCTGCTGGTCTATCAACCTTGTACGTACTAGATAAAACCAATGTGTCTATCTTCTGCCAAAAATATGCATTATTTTCAAGAGCAGTCATCTAGTAACCTCCTAATACCACCTCAATGATATCACACTATGTAACTACTTTTCAAATAATGTAACAATTTTCATATTAATCAATCTGAATAAATTCCCAATAGTTCTCGGTATTGGCTAGACCAAAGTCAATAACACTATCGTTTGGCCACAATGATACACAATTTGTTCCTTCATTAAAGCCTACACCTGTAATGGTAATGATACCTTCTTCGACTTTATAAATGGTTGGTGTGTACTTAAAATAGGGGGCAATGCTTAATAAGTACTTTCCTTCTTCCGTTGATGAATTTAATGTACCATCTTCATTCTTTCCTAATTCAAATTTAGAACAGTCAAGCAGATAGATTACTAGATTTGGATGTTCATTCTTGGATACCTCGATATATTTGTATAACGAATCACAATAAGGACAGTTATCACGAATGACCATAAACACAAAGGTTTCCTTGTTGTCGATTTTTTCTTTTAATTGTGTTGCATCAATTGCTACTTCTTCATAGGGTGTCTTTGCACATGCACTTAATGAGAAGCATAAACAGATAGCACAAAACAATGAGATCAGTTTTTTCATATAGTACCTCCTACGGTATTTTAGCACGTTTTGTGCAACTAGTTGAGGAAATTCTATAATAGGAATATAATGAATAGCGACTAAGGAGGAATATCAATGGCAAAGAAACATATTCTAATCGGTGTAACAGGTGGAATTGCAGCCTATAAGGCATGTGATCTAGTCAGTCGACTCTCTAAAAAAGAGTATGAAATTAAAGTGATTATGACAGAACATGCGACAAAATTTGTGCGGCCATTGACATTTGAAACACTATCCCACAATCCATGTGAATCCGATTTATTCAAAGAAGATTTATGTGATCCTATCTATCATATCAATCTAGCTAAATGGGCGGATTTATTTGTGATTGTTCCATGCAGTGCCAATGTGCTTGCCAAAGTTGTCCATGGCATTGCCGATGATTTATTATCTACAACATTTTTAGCTTGTACATGCCAAAAGATGATATGTCCAGCTATGAATGTCAATATGTATGAAAATGAAGTTACCCAGCACAATATTCAACTGGCAAGACAATATGGATATACAATTGTGGAACCCGTTGTAGGCCATCTGGCATGCAATGATACAGGAAAAGGAAAGCTGGCTTCTGTGGATGAAATTGAAAAGGAAATCGATGCTTATTTTAAAAAGGATGAACCATTAAAAGGAAAACATGTATTGATATCAGCTGGACCAACGCAGGAAGCGATAGATCCTGTTCGTTTCATTTCCAATCACTCTTCTGGTAAACAGGGATATGCCATTGCCAAAGCCGCCAAAGAATTAGGTGCCGATGTAACCGTTGTGGCTGGTCCTGTCAATCTTGTTGATTTAGAAGGTGTCGAAACGATTCATGTCACAAGTGCAATGGATATGTTTGAAGCGATGAAAGCCAATCTAGACAAGGCGAATTATATTATTATGGCAGCCGCTGTTGCTGATTATCGCCCAGAAATCATTGCTGATCAGAAAATCAAGAAAGATGGAAATGATATGGTTGTCCATCTTGTGAAGAATCCGGATATCCTTGCCTATATCGGAAGTCATAAAAAAGATAATCAGATTATCTGTGGCTTTGCGATGGAAACAGAGAATTTAGATACAAATGCCAGAGAGAAGCTGGAAAAGAAGAACTGTGATATGTTAATCGCAAACAATCTGTTTACAGAAGGTGCAGGTTTTAAGACAGATACAAACGTTGTCACATTATTAAAGAAAAATGAAACAATCCATCTTCCGAAGCTTACAAAGGAAGAGCTTGGATATAAGATATTAGAAACATTACAGGAGTTAGAGAACTATGCTAGTCGCAATTGATATTGGAAATACAAATATCACAATCGGTATCTTTGATGGGGATCGATTTGTAGGAAACTATCGAATGACCACAAAAGTACGCCGTACCAGCGATGAATTCGGATTCTTTTTAAAGACATTCCTTGATATATCCGATGTCAAGGTCGATCAGGTTGATGATGTCATCATCTCCAGTGTAGTACCCAAAGTCATGCACTCATTCCAGAATGGGGTACGAAAATTTCTAAAGGTAGAACCAATCATTGTAGGTCCAGGCATCAAGACAGGCATCAGCATCCAGCTAGAAAACGCAAAGAGTGTTGGAGCCGACCGTATTGCCGATTGTGCCGGTGCTTTCCATGAATATGGAGGTCCTGTGCTTGTCATTGACTTTGGAACCGCAACAACCTATGACTATGTCGATGAAAACGGATGTTTCAAATCTGGAGCTATCTCTGTAGGTATTGAAACCGGGGCCAATGCCCTATGGGGAAATGCCGCTCAGCTTCCTGAAATTGAAATCAAGAAGCCGAATACCGTACTGGCAAAAAATACCCAGACGGAAATGCAGGCCGGTGTTTTCTATCAGTACTTAGGTGGGGTTGAATATACCATTCGCCAATATAAGAAAGAACTTGGAAAAGACATCAAAGTCATCGCTACAGGCGGTTTAGGTCGTATTGTCTATCCTTATACAAATTTAATTGATGAATACGATCCAAGATTAATCTTCAAAGGGTTAAAAGTCATCTATGATAAAAATAAAGAGGAAAAATAATTCCTCTTTTTATATGAGCCCATAGCTTTTTAAGATGAATAACCACATCGTAAGGGTAAAGGCACTTAATAAGGTTGTCACCATGACAATAGCCGATGTAAGGGTTCCTTCATGTCCCATATTCTTTGCCATGACATAACAGCTGATTGTGGTCGTTGATCCTAACATCACTAATATCGCAATCAATTTATCATTTCTAAATCCCATATATATCGCAATAGGAAGGAATATGGCTGCAAGTCCTATCAATTTAATAAAACTGGCAACAAGAGTTGGTTTTACTTTGGCAAAGGCCTTCTTCAAATCAAAGGTAGCTCCCATAGCCATCAATCCCATTGGGGTTGCCAATGCACTGATTCTAGATACTGTCTTTTCCAGTATCACTGGCATAGGCAATTTAAAGATAGACCATACTAAACCAAGTACAATTCCAATAATAATTGGATTGGTAAAGATTCCTTTGATTGTCTTTATGAATGTTTCTTTATCAATTCCTTTATTTCCCGGCTTTAAAAACGATAAGACAATGACAGCCATGACATTATATAATGGAACACTTCCTATAATCATCAATGGAGCTAATCCTGCATTTCCATAGATATTCTGAATAAAGGCAATCCCCATCAAAGCCGCACTGCTGCGATAGCTTCCCTGTACAAATTCTCCCTGTATGCTTTTGTCTTTCCATAGAAAGGAAATCAATGTCACAATTAGAATGGACACTATGGTTGCCCCCAAACAGAATAGAACAAATTTAGTATCCCATACACTTTTAAAATCCACAGTTGCCAGATCTTCAAATACTAAGACAGGCAATGGTACTAAAAAGACAAATTTATTCATCTTAGAAGCAAATGTATCATCTATCCATTTTAACTTTTTAAAAAAAGCTCCCAATACCATCAATAAAAAAACAGGCATTGTCGCATTTAAACTAAATATCAGATTTTCCATATCCATTAGTATACTCTTTTACGCATTTTTTTCATATAATAGACTTCATGAAGAAACATTTATTTTCCAACAAGGATTTAGCCTATCTATTAATTCCTTTAATATTAGAACAGCTATTGACTTCATTGATGGGAACTATTGATACCATCATGGTATCCAATGTCGGAAGTGCTGCCATATCCGCTGTTTCCTTAGTGGATTCCATTAATATTCTTGTGTTGATGGCTATGACCGCTATGGCAACAGGTGGAGCCATTGTCTGTAGCCAATATATTGGAAATGAAGATTATAAAAATGCCAACAATGCCGCAAGACAGATCATCTTCTGTGTGACTATTGTATCGCTTTCCTTAATGGCTTTCTGTCTTCTCTTTCGAAAACCATTACTGCAATTAATCTTTGGAAAAGTAGAAGCATCCGTTATGGAAGGGGCTATGACCTATTTCTTTTATACAGCCATTTCCTTTCCTTTTATTGGATTATACAATGCTGGTGCATCGATTTTTCGTTCGCAAAGAAATACAAAGCTTCCTTTGATTGTATCAGTGCTTTCCAACATTATGAATATTGTAGGAAACTACATTTTAATCTTTATTGTCCATATGGGGGTAGCCGGTGCTGCCATTGCGACATTACTATCAAGAATCTTTTTAGCGATTGTCATTCTTTATTATCTAAGAAAAGAAAATCAGATCATATCCGTTCGAAATTATCTGCAGATTCGACCTAATGGCGATCTGATTCGAAGAATATTGAAATTAGGCATTCCTTCTGGTATTGAAAATTCGATGTTCCAGTTTGGAAAGCTATGTATCCAGTCTACGGTATCTACCTTGGGTACTGTTGCGATTGCAGCACAGGCAATGACCAATATCCTAGAGAATCTAAATGGAATTGCCGGATTGAGTGTTGGCATGGGAATGATGACGGTCATTGGACAATGCCTTGGAGCAGGAAGAAAAGAAGAGGCAAAATACTATATGCGCAAGATGACCATCATTGCCGAATTTACCATCATCTTCAGCTGTCTTGGTGTTTATTTAGCCACCCCTTATATTACGGCATTTGCAGGTATGGAATATCGGAGTGCAAAAATGTGTGAAGAAATGATTCTTGCGATTACCATTGTCAAACCATTAGTATGGACACTTGCCTTTGTCCCATCCTATGGAATGCGTGCAGCTGGGGATGCCAAATTCACTATGACTGTATCCATCATCACAATGTGGTCATGTCGTGTATTATTATGTATTCTATTATGTCGATTCTTAGGATTTGGTCCAATGGGTGTATGGATTGCGATGTTTACCGATTGGACAATCCGTACCATTGTATTCTTTATCCGTTTAAAGAGTGAAAAATGGTTAAATCATAAAGTTATTTAGGAGGAAGTATGAAACGAAGTGAACAGAAAGTAGAAAACACATGGAGATTAGAGGATATCTATGAAAATGATTCAAAATTCTATGAAGAAACAAAGATAGTCGAAGATCTATTAAACACATTCTATAATTATGCAGGTAAATTAAACAATGTAGATATGCTTGTTGAAGCTATTCAAGTCTATGAAAAGATCAACTATTACTTTGGAAGAATCTATGTCTATGCCAACCAGAGAAGTCATGAAGATACCACCAATCCTACCTATCAGAAAATGGTAGGAGAAGCACAGATGATTCTTGTCAAACTATCAACACTGACATCCTGGTTTGAACCGGAATTATTATCAAGTGATATCAATTTAGAAGATGATAAGCTAAAGCTATATAAACGTATGTTAACAATGATTTTAAATCAGAAGGAACATGTCTTAGATGCCAGAACGGAAGAATTATTAGCGAGTGCATCGGATTTAGGCAATGCAGCCGATTCCATCTTCTCTATGTTCAACAATGCGGATATCAAATTTGATGATTGTATCGATAAAGATGGAAAGGCTCATCCATTAACCCATGGTACATATAGCACCTATATGGAAAGTGATGATCGCATCCTTAGAAAGAGTGCTTTTGAAAATATCTATGCGAAGTATAAACAGTTTAATAACACCCTTGCCACAACGTATTATGCCAATGCCAAACAGGCGGATTTCTTTAGTCGAGTACATAAATATGCATCTACATTTGATAGTGAATTGAGTCATAATGAAATTCCTTTATATGTCTATGACAATTTAATTGATGCAACGCATGATAAATTGGATGCCATGTATACATATGTATCGCTTCGTAAAAAAGCATTACATGTAGAAGAACTTCATATGTATGATGTCTATGCCCCATTAGTAAAGGATGTCGATAAGAAATATTCCTTTGATGAAGCCAAGAAAATGGTAAAGGAAGGCTTATCGATATTAGGGGATGATTATATTTCAATATTAGAAGAAGGATTTAATAATCGCTGGATTGATATCTATGAAAATGAAGGAAAACGCTCTGGTGCTTATTCATGGGGTTGTTACGGTACTCATCCATATGTCTTATTGAATTATCATGAAACACTGGATAATGTCTTTACATTGGCGCATGAAATGGGACATGCCATCCATACGTATTATTCCAATTCAAATCAGGATATTTTTAATGCGGAATATCGTATCTTTGTAGCGGAAGTCGCTTCGACTTGTAATGAGAGTTTATTGATCCATCATTTAATGAATCAGACAAAGGATATCAAAGAAAAGAAATATTTAATCAATCATTTCTTAGATCAGTTTAAAGGAACGATGTTTAGACAGACAATGTTTGCGGAATTTGAAAGAATTACCCATGATATGGTATCTAAAGAAGAAATATTAACGGCCAAATCTTTAAATGAAATCTATTATAATCTAAATAAATTATACTTCGGAGATGACATGATATCGGATGAAGAAATCCAGTATGAATGGTCAAGAATTCCTCATTTCTATACACCATTCTATGTATATCAATATGCTACTAGCTTTGCAGCAGCCATTGCGATCAGTCAGAAGATATTAAATAAAGAAGAAGGCATTGTGGAAAAATATAAACAGTTCTTAAGTGGTGGATGTTCTATGACACCTATTGAACTATTAAAGATCTGTGATGTAGATATGTCAAAAAAAGAACCAATTGAAATGGCTCTGGATGTATTTGCCAAATATGTCAATGAATTTGAAAAGCTATTATAAAAAAGGTCACTGTGGTGACCTTTTTATAATGAATTACGATAAAGAATGAAATCGATTAGATCGGTATTCTTCTTTGTCTTTGTGAACAGTTCAATCAGATTATCAATGGCTTCATCCTGTTTTAATCCATTTAGACTACGACGAATGATATTGATAGCTTCCATTTCATTTTTATTTAATAATAGATCTTCTCTACGAGTACTTGATTTCAACATATCAATGGCAGGAAAGATCCGTCTTTCCTGTAATTTACGGCTAAGGACAAGTTCCATATTACCCGTTCCCTTGAATTCTTCATAGATGATGTCATCCATCTTGCTTCCTGTTTCAATTAAAGCTGTGGCAAGAATCGTTAGACTTCCAGCTTCCCTTGTGTTTCTGGCAGCTCCAAAGAAACGCTTTGGCATATATAAAGAGGCTGGATCTAAACCACCAGATAAGGTTCTTCCCGATGGGGATACCGTTAAGTTATAGGCTCTGGCAAGACGGGTAATACTATCAAGTAAAATCATGACATCTTTTCCATGTTCTACCAACCGCTTTGCTCTTTCAATTGTCATTTCGGATACGCGTTTATGCAATTCTGGCTGTTCATCAAATGTTGAATAGATGACTTCAGCATTTTTTCCC